>NZ_JBTNDK010000014.1:0-114573 GCF_054511035.1 Pseudarthrobacter sp. MDT1-22
AACCCGGACAACTACAAATCGCGTATCCTCTTGAGAAGTGCAGCCCGGATGGCAGCATGAGCAATCATCTCAGCAGACCATTCCCCGGGAACCTTGAAGAGCCGGGTTCGCCCTCTGGCTGTGCCTCGTCTACGCCCCCGCACGGTTCGACACCCACCTGTTCGTGATCATCCGCCAGTTTCCCGACGTCGGCGTCTCGCTGGTGCCTGTGCTCGTGCTGGCCATACTCTGGCCGATCCCGCGGACGGTCTGGCTGCTCGCGCGACTGCGGGGCGCCGCCGCTACCGAGCCGTCGCAGCCACATTGAACAGCACCGAGGCGCCCCTCTTCCGCTTCGACGCTGAACCCCGCCACCGGGGTTACGCCGAGGTTCTTCTGTCAGCTGCCCAGGTGCCACGAATAGCTAGCATCATTCCAATTGACAGTTGCCGAGAAACGGTAGCCCGATGACGAGCCATCCGGTTCGGTCTTGTTGACTGCGATGCATTGGAACGTGCCAGTGATAGCCGTCAAGTCATCGGAGGAACCTCCTCCTAGCGGAGTGCAGGAAGCCCGCGTGATCGGCCACTCCAGGACACCCTTGGTGACACGTGACTCTGCGTCCTTCAGAACTGAGTCCTCCAGCGCTGTGATAATCAGCTTTCGTTGTGCCCGCTTGCCCGTATCAGCGGCTTGTTTTGCAGCAGTCGCAGCGGCCGCTGCCCTCGTGGCCTCGGTCTGCCGCTTGTTTTCGGCTTCAGCCGCTGACGCCGCGGCAGCCTGCTCGGCGTTGACCTGGTTTGTATGCTGAATGTTTAGCGTGATTCCAATTCCCGCGATCACAACAATGAGAACAGCTGCCGCAATAAGGACAATGCGCTTGTTTACGTTAGCGAAGCGGCTTCGGGCGATGTACGGGGTGCCGCAACTCGGGCAATAGCCACCAAGCGTCAGACTTTGGACACTGCATTTTTGGCAAATCTTGGTCTGCGGTTCGTGTGGCTCTCTTGAGTCCGGTGCTCCGACTGCTGTCGAACTGTTGGCAAGGCTGTTCGGTTCCGGGTGAGGTTCCTCTGATTGACGTGGCTCGTCCTGCGGCGAATTGTTAGCTTCTGAAGTGTTCACAGGCGGTATCTCCTTGTCGGATGTCATGTGGCCAGCACTTGCCCGTATATCAGGCGGAGACAGACACGCTAAGGGAAGCCGGCGAAATCTTCCTATTGAATTCGTGCTGCACAATAGCTGAGCCGATGGAGCCCAAGAGGAACATAAGCCAGAAGGCGGCGTGACGTCCGAGGCCTTGGCGAGTGAACACCTCAACGCCGACTGAATACTTCCACAGCCAGACAATGTTGGCGATCGGCACGATCAGCAACCACGCCGTGGGTATTGCAGTGCCGTACTTATTCATTTCGTTCTTTGTCTTTACACTCCACACCAAAGAATAAATACCGAAGGTGATGAGAGGCAAAAGTAAGGGCGCTGCGATGCTGCGATATTTCATGATTCTCCTATTGATTGAGCATTCCAAAAACGTTCGCACTGTTGGCCTTCGAACGCCTTTTGGCTCCCGGGTCTGTTCGCGAACGAAAACAGCGCATGCAAGCTAAGTCGAGAGGTGGCGCTAGCTCTCACAGGCAACGCCGTCCTTGTCCCGGTCAAGCGCCGCCCGGTAGCCGGCCTGCCCGGCAAAGAGCGGTGCTGCCCCGGCAGCCTTGGCCTCGGCACAGCTGCCGAAGTAGGCCGCTGCCGGTGCCGGGGCTGGTGCCTGGACTACGGGTGCTGGCTTTACGACCGCCTGCTGGGCAGCCTGCTGTGCGGCTGCCTCGGCTGCTTTCTGGGCTGCAACCTGCTGCGCGGCTGCCTGATCTGCCGCAGCTTTGTCCGCCACAACCTTTGCTGCAGCAGCCGCCTCTGCTGCAGCCTTGTCAGCTGCGGCTTTATCAGCGGCGGCCTTTTCCGCCGCAGCCTTTTCAAGGTTCTTGACGCCGAGGTGAACGGTGGAGCCCTTTGCCACCTGTGCGCCTTCGGTTGGGTCTTGGGACGTCACCTGCCAGTTCTTCTTTACGATGATGGACTTGCCATCGGCAGTGTCCGCAGCTTCGACCTTGAACCCGAGATCTTCCAGTTGCTCCGTGGCTTTGTCCAGAGTCAGGCTCAGCACCCCTGGAACCGTGACAGCATCTGCAACCACTGCAACAGCGGTTGACGTTGATGACGCCTGCTTAACACTGCATCCCGTCAGCATGAGGCCGGTCAGCACAATTAATGTCAGTGTCTTCTTCATTTTTCCCCCTTGGAAAATTTTCTAAATAGGTGGAGTAATTTGGGCGTGGCTAGCTCTCGCAGGCCACACCGTCGGAATCGCGGTCCAGCCCGGCCCGGTAGCCGGCCTGCCCCGCATAGATCGGTGCGGCGCCGGCCGCCTTGGCCGCCGTGCAGTTGGCGTAATAGACGGCGGCCGGCGCTACAGGAGCAGGTGCCGGCACAACAGGAGCGGGAGCAACCGGGGCAGGAGCAGGCACCACAACCACTGGGACAGGAGCGGGAGCTACCGGGGCGGCCGCCGGTGCAGGTGCCGGCACCGCGGCGACTGGTGCCTGCTCGTTTGTTGGTGCGAGCTGCCCGGAGCAGTCGGCCAGGATCCTGGCCATCGCGTCGTGCTCCGCCTGGGTGACCCACAGGCTGTACGTTGCCTTCACCGAAATCTGCCGGGCCACGTATTCGCACCGAAAGCCCTTGTTCGGCGGCAACCACGTGGCGGCGTCGCCGTCGCCCTTTTTCATGTTGGTGGGACCATCCGTGGACTGGAGGTTCAGGGAGTCATTCGCGAAGGCCGTCCGCTGCTCCGTGGTCAGCTGCTGCGCGCCCTTCTGCCAAGCGTCGCTGAGTGCAACAACATGGTCGATCTGGACGGCGCTGCTGGTGGCACTCCCCCGCAGGAATCTGATGGTGCTACCCGTGTAGGGGTCCGCCAGCGTTCCGGACTGAACCTTGCAGGGCACGCTGTTGGTGTACGCGATCCCTGTTAGGTCGCGTTTGAGCATGTCGTTCCGGGTGTCGCAGCCATTGCGGTCAACGTCCATCCACGCCTGCCCGAACAGCGCGCGGTCATATCCGGTCTTGGGCGCCCGGCCCTTGACGGGAAGGGCCGCCAGCAGGTCGATCGCTTTGGTAGCAAACGCCGGCTGCGTCTTCGGAGCCGTTGCGCTGACGCCGTTCGCCAGGGCGAAAGCCGTCTCAGGATCGAGCGGGGCGCCCGTCGCCTGCGCAGTTGGAGCGGACGACGGCGTCGGCGAACCTGCGGAAGAGGCACTCGCTGTGGCCGTTGCTGGTGAGGCATTCCAGTCTGAGGAGGCTGCCTCAAGGTCATCCGCATTCGTCCGCGGCAACGCGGCCGCACCGCCGATGAAGAGAACAAAGGAAACCCCCAGGGCGATGGCCCCTGCCTTCCGCTTGGCCGGGAGCCACGCCCAGGACCGGCGTCCGGTGGCCAGGACATACAGGCCGGTGATGGCAGCCGAGATGGCCAAGACAACCAGGGCGCCCCCGAACCCGCCGCTGAAGGCACCAATAATCACGAAGAGGGCTGTGATGCCGCCGACGACGAACGTCGAAGCGCGTGGCCTGCGGGGCGGATTAGGTCCGGGCGCAGGAGCAGATGGTGCTGACCCGAAAAGGGTCTGATAGTTCGACATTCTTTTTCCCCAATACGGCCGGGTTAGCCTGACCCATTCCTTGAAACTTCACGTAAATGCCGAGCCTATTTCTTGGGGAGCTGGGGAAACCGAAACTTCGACGAACCTCGCACAACGTTGATTGAGTCTTGAGCTGATCTTGATCGGAGCACTGCCGCGCAGGATCATTTCTGACGCAGTAGCTGAAAACCCGGACACAATCTCCAAGGCGACCGACGCTGCCCAAGCCGCGCACCGCCGTCGTAAATTATCGATGGCGCGTGGATTCCCTCTTATCGCTATTTCGAACTCACTGCAGTACGTTGGGCCGACGCCGTGCGAATAGGGTGCTGTTGGGCACCGTTATTCCGGCCGCCAACTCTCGGAAACTTCGATTTGCGCATAAGGCTGGGGGTTCCTGGACTGACGCAACCCCGGGCGAGCGCGCGAGCGCACAGACCAGAGAGCAAAACTCATGAAATCTGCATCCCTTCCCCGCTCCCGTCAAAGCCCCCGGACCCGCTGGCTCGTACCTGCCGCCCTGATCCTCCTCAGCCTCGTCCCGGTCATCGCCGGGGCCGGGCGCCTGACCGAGCTCTCGGGAGGTCAGATCACGCCGGATAACGCGCGGTTCTTTGATTCGCCAGTCCCCGTGTTGATCCATATCCCCACCGTCACGGTGTACCTGGTGCTGGGGGCGTTTCAGTTCGTTCCCTCGCTTCGACGGGGCAAGCGCGGCAGGGCCAGCTGGCACAAAATCGCGGGACGCATTCTTGCCCCCACCGGCCTGCTCGCCGCCCTGTCGGGTTTGTGGATGGCAGTTTTCTACGATCTCCCGCCCCTGGACGGGCCGCTTCTACTTGTCCTTCGGCTGGCCTTCGGGTCCGCCATGGTGGCGTTCATTGTCCTGGGATTCATCGCCGTGCGGCGCCGGAACTACGTCCGGCACAGCGAATGGATGTCCCGGGCGTACGCCATCGGCATCGCCCAGGGAACCATTGTTGTGGTGACCATTTCGTGGATTCTCCTGGTTGGACCGGTTGACGAACTGACCCGGGCGCTTCTGGTTGGCGCATCATGGGCACTCAGCCTGGCGGTGGCCGAATACTTCATCCACCGGCGCGCCCAAGTACCAACGCGAGCGGCGCTCCTAAGCCGTGCGCCGTCGTCGTAATTACCGACGGCGGCCGCTGGCCAGGTGCCTAAGGTTTAGTAAGTGCACTTACGGGTTGGGATCTAAACTTAATCATGGACACGATCCCGGCGGTTTTCCTCGTCATCGGGGCAGCGTTCGCCTGGCTGGGCGTGACGCTAGTCGTCATTCTCCGCTCTCGGCGCCGAAGGAGTGCATCGAGGCCGGTACATCCAACGCATCCCACGGACCAGGCTCACCCCCGGACCGGCATGCGCTGGCGCCGCCTCCGCCGGATCGCGGACCAGAACACTGGAACTCCGTCGAGACGACACAGTCTGAAAATCAGGAAGGTCCGCCATTAAGGGCCCGGTGGTTTAGCTCAATCACCGAAACCGTCAGGACACGCGGCGGAACTCCCCCGGCCGGAGCTGGACATGGATGGGCAGCACCAGCTGGATGTGGGTGTCGCCGATGGGCTTGTCGAGCAAGTCGTTGATGGAGGTCTGCCCTTCCAACTCGCTGTGCTGGTTTTTGCCCATGTATCGAGCTTATGTGCGCCACGGCGGGAGTGAATCCTAAGACACGCGTGAGCTATGGCCTCTTGTCTGCGGCAGTGCCAGTATGTGGAGAATCAGGTTCGCTGCAGGCGCCCCATAACCGGGCAGTAAGGACGCGCAGTCATGACCTACGTCAACAGTTTGGCCGATGTGGGAGCAGCCGACATCGCCATGGCCGGCGGCAAGGCCGTGGGACTGGGCGGCCTCCTTCTGGCCGGGCTGCCCGTCCCCCCGGGGTTTGTGCTGAACACCGCAGCTTATTCGCACTTTGTGGAAACCAACCACAATGAGGCACGCATCCAGGAACTGGCAACTGTGCCGCCGGATGCCACGCCACAGGACTACGAGGACGCCTCGGAGCGGATCCGAACCCTGTTCACGGCCGGCACCATGTCGGCCGCCGTCGCAGCGGAACTCGGCGCCGCCTACGGGCGTCTTGGCGACGCGCGTCTCGATGACGGCGGGGAAACAGCCGTCGCGGTGCGTTCCTCCGCCACGGCCGAGGACCTCGCCGCAGCCAGCTTCGCCGGGCAACAGGAAACCTACCTGAATGTCCGCGGGGCCGAGGCGCTGGCCGCGGCCGTGATCGATTGCTGGGCCTCCCTGTGGACGGCGCGGGCCATGGCCTACAGGGCCCGCGAAGGCATCGGACCGGACTCGGTGCGGCTCGCCGTGGTGGTCCAGCGGATGGTCCAGGCCGACGCCGCCGGGGTGATGTTCACCGCCAACCCGGCCAACAGGCGCCGCGACCAGATCGCCATCAGTGCCGCGTGGGGACTGGGCGAATCCGTGGTCAGCGGGTCGGTCACCACGGATGACCTCGTGGTCGACGCCGGGACTGGCACCGTGGTGTCGCGGCACACGGCCGACAAGGCGGTTATGACTGTCTACGCTGAGCACGGCACCCGGGAGCAGCCGGTGGCGGCAGCCCGCCGTCGTGCGCCCGTACTGGACGACCGGGCCGCAGCCGAGCTCGCCGGCTACGGGACGCGGAGTGCGGATCATTTCGGGGCACCGCAGGACATCGAGTGGGCGCGGGCCGGGGGCGAGTTTTTCATCCTGCAATCCCGGCCCATCACCGCGCTCCCCGAACCGGCGGCCGACATCCCGGACACCTGGCCCGTGCCGTACCCGAAGGGGATGTACTTCAGGGCGAGCATCGTGGAACAGTTGCCCGACCCGCTCTCGCCGCTGTTTGCCGACCTCATTGACGGCTCGGTGTCCAGGTCGCTGCGAGCCTTGATGAACGAGGCCGTCGGCACGAACGTCATCCGCGAGGACGACGTGGGGCTGCCCACCATCAACGGCTACGCCTATTACTACTACCGCACCTCCGGAATGTGGCGGGTAATGGGCAGGGCGCTGACGGCGGTACGCGCACTGGCCCGCGGCCAGGCGCACATGGGAGTGGCCGGCTGGCGCGAATTCTCGCATCCCCGCTACGAACGCGTGATCAAAGACTGGCAGGCGAAGCCCGCCGCGGAGCTCTCCGGTGCGGAACTGCTGGACGGCGTGCAGGCGCTGCTGGACGCCGGCACCGTGTACTACACAGCCGTGCAGTCAGTCATTGCGCTCGCCGCGACCAGCGAAATCTCCTTCGGTGCGTATTACGACAAGTTCGTCCGCCGCGAGGGGGATCCCCCCGCCCTGACGTTCATCCTCGGCTACGACAGCGAACCCATCCGGGCGGAGAAGTCTCTGTACGACCTGGCAGCCTGGGCCCGCGGCGTCCCTGGGCTCGCCGCGGCGATCCTCCATGAACCGACGACGGCGTTGGCCGAGTCCCAGCGCACGGGGTTCCCGCCTGCCGGGTTCAGTGAGCCGTTGTGGCAGTTGTGGCGTCCTCGCTTCCAGGACCACCTCGGCCGGTTCGGCCATGCGGTGTACAACCTGGACTTCGCCAGCCCCGTGCCAGCCGACGATCCGTCAGCGTTGCTGGGCGCGGTGAAGTTCTATCTGCGGGGGCAAGGTGCTGACCCGCACGAGCGGCAGCGGCTGTCGGCCGCCCGCCGGGAGGACGAAACCAGCCGGATCAGCACCCGGCTCGGGCCGCGCCGCCGGGCCGCGTTCCTCCGTTTGCTCCGGTGGGCACAGAACACCGCGCCGATCCGCGAGGATGCCTTGGCCGACGTCGGTCTGGCCTGGCCGCTGCTGCGGCGGATGCTGCTGGAACTGGGACAGCGGCTGGTGGACTCCGCTGTCATCACCGAGCCCGCCGACGTGTTCTGGCTGCGGCACCAGGAGCTGCGCAGCGCCATCGAGTTCGGACTGGCCGCGCCGGGCACCCCGGCGGCCGTGGCCATTACCGGAGCGAACCGCCCCGTCCGCGCCGCCGCGGTTGAGGAGCGCAAGATGCTGTGGCGGGGCCAGGTGAAGGCCGCTGCCCCGCAACTGCTCCCGGAGAGCCGGTGGATGGAAAAGGCCTTCGGGTCCATGATGCCTGCAGGCTCGCAGCACCAACTCGGCGACATCATCAAGGGCACGGGCGCGAGCCCGGGCCGGGTCAGCGCTCCGGCCCGCGTCCTGCGGGGGCCCCAGGATTTCGCCCTGATGGAGCCCGGAGAGGTCCTGGTGGCCCGCATCACCACGCCCGCCTGGACCTCGCTGTTCGCGATGGCCTCCGCCGTGGTGACCGATGTGGGCGGCCCGTTGAGCCACAGCTCCATCGTGGCCCGGGAGTACGGCATCCCGGCCGTGCTCGGCACCGGAGTTGCCACCCAGCGGCTCACCAGCGGCCAGCAGATCCGCGTCGACGGCGACGCCGGCACCGTCACGATCGAGCATCCAAGCCCTACGCAGGAGCCGTGACCGGGTGGCATGATGGGCGCATGAGCCGAGTCACGTGCGACCTGACCATCTCCCTCGACGGCTTTGTCGCCGGCCCGAACCAAAGCCCGGCGGAGCCGCTGGGCGAGGGCGGCGAGCTCCTGCACCGGTGGATGTTCGAGGAACCCGAGGCCAACGCGGCCGCGATCGAAGGCATCCTCGCTTCCGGCGCCTACATCATGGGACGGAACATGTTCGCAGGTCCCGGGGCGTGGGATGAGGACTGGCGGGGATGGTGGGGCGAGGAGCCGCCCTATCACGCACCGGTTTTCGTTCTCACCCATCAGCCACGCGAGCCCCTGCAGATGCAGGGCGGCACCACGTTCAACTTCGTGACCGACGGCATCGAATCGGCACTGGCCCAGGCACGAGGCCGCCGGCAGCAAGGACGTGGCCATTGCCGGCGGAGCGCAGACCGCCCAGCAATACCTATCGGCGGGGCTGATCGACGAGCTGCGGCTCCACACCGCGCCCATCATCCTGGGGGCGGGCGAACGGCTGCTCGACGGCGTCGCGAACCTCACGCTGGAGCCGACAGAAGTGAGCGGCACCGCCCTCGTCACGCATGTGCGCTACCGGGTGATCCGCTGAAAACTGATGCTCGATCTGCATCAGGACCACGGCCAAGCTAGGCCCCAAGTGTCGCCGGCACGGCCCGGTCGAATGGTCCGCTGCCCCTGATCCGATCGACCACCTCAGTTCCGCGGACGCCTCACTTGCCGTGCTCCTTGGTGTGCTGCGCAAGCTCACGCCGGAGGACCGCGACAAGCCCACGCCGAGCGAGGCGTTCACCGCCCACGAGCTGCTTGAGCACCTGTCCGGATCGCTCAGAAACATGGGCACCGCCCTCGGTGCCGACATCACGGACCGCAGAGATGCTGCACCCGAGGTCCGGATCGCCGAACTGGCGCAACCCGTACTGGAAGCCTTCGCCCGCCGCGGCGTTGACGGAACCATCGATATGGGCTTCGCCGAGCTCCCCGCGACTATGGTGGCCGGCATCCTGAACCTCGAACTGCTCGTGCATGCGTGGGACTTCGCGAAGGCAAGCGGCCAGCAGCTGGCCGTGTCCGACGTCGTCACCGACTACGTGGAAGGGCTGGCCCTGGCGACGATCTCCGAACAGGTCCGCTCCGGTGGCAGCTTCGCACCCGCCCAACCCGTCGCGGAGACCGCCGGCAGCCTCGAGCGTCTCATCGCCTTCACCGGCCGGACCGTCACAGTCTGACCGTTTCCGCCAGGCAAACAACAGAAACAGCAATCACGAAAGAAGGACCGAAAATGTCAAAGTTTCTCTTTGTTTACCACGCCCCGATGACTCCCGCAGAGGCCGCGCCGGCACCGGAAGACATGGCAGCCGTTATGGCGGAGTGGAACGCCTGGGCTGCCAAAGTCGGCGACGGGATGGTCGACTTCGGAACCCCGCTGGCCAACGGCGTCCGCGTTTCGCCCGGCGGAGCCACGGCACCGAGCCAGCGCGAGGTCGCCGGCTACAGCCTCATCGAGGCCGAGAACGTCGAAGCAGCCTTGGAGCTCGCCAAGCAGCACCCGCACCTGAACATGCCAGGTGGCTGCGAAATCGAGGTCCACGAGGCCCAGCAGATCCCCGGAATGTAGTCCTGGCTCCCTATGGATTAGGCCGGTGTCCGCCGCCCTTCACGGCAGCGGCGGGCACCGGCGACGCACAGATTGGAATTCCCATGTCATGAGCATCGACGGAACCGCGACAACAAGAGTCACGACTTTCAGCCGGACATTCACCCTGAAAATCAAGGAATTTTCACCGACTGCACGGCTGGCACGGGGTGACGCGCTCGGAACCCGCGTCTACACTCTCAAGGAAACCGGCCCAGGAAAGACCCGTTTCGAGATGTCTGAACGTATCGGCGGGCCGGTGTTTCCGCTGTTCGCGAGCAAGATTCCGTCCTTCGACGCCAGCTTCTCCCAGTTCACCTCCGACCTGAAAGCGGCAGCCGAAGCGAAGGGCTGATTCGATGGACTGATCCGCGCAACCCGGACCCTCACCGGGGTTTCCATAGGCGAAACTCTACCGAGGGCGGCCCGGGGCGTAGCCTGAATCTATGGACTCCGAAGTCCGCGATCTCAGGCTCCACACCGGCATCACGGTGCCGTGCCTCGTCCACGGCGACGGCGACGCAAAGCCGGTGCTGCTGCTGCACGCGTGGGGCGAATCCCGCGGCAGCTTTGACCGCCTGATTCCCCTGTTGACCGGTTTCCGGGTCTACGCGCCGGACCTCCGCGGGCAAGGCGAGGCGGACAAACCGGAGCGCGGCTACTCCCTGGCGGAACAGGCCGAGGACGCAGCCGCAATCCTGGAGGCCCTCAACGTGCCGAGCGCCGTCGTCGTCGGCTCCTCAAGCGGCGGCTACGTTGCCCAGCAGCTCGCCATTGCCCACCCACAAAAGGTCGCTGCACTGGTGCTGGTGGGTGCTCCCTGGAGCCTCCACGGGCGGACCGCCTTCGCAGACGAAGTGGACGCCCTGGCTGACCCCCTCGACGAGGACTGGGTACGGGCGTCCCTGGCCTGGTTTCCCCTGCTGCACGAGGTTCCCGCCTGGTACATCGAGGACCGCGTGCGCGACGGTCTCAGGATGCCGGCCCATATGTGGAAAGGCATCCTGAACGGGCTGTGCGAGGCCACGCCACCCACGGAAACGGGAACCATCCACGCCCCCACGCTGATCCTGTGGGGCGCCCAGGACAGCTTGCTGCCACGCCGCGACCAGGAAACCCTGGCGGCCCGGATCCCCGGCTCCGTGCTGAAGGTCTACCCCGATGTGGGGCACCCGGTGCTGTGGGAGTGCCCGGAACAGGTCGCAGAAGATACGACGGCGTTCCTCGCCTCCCTCTTTGACGCCCGCAAGCCATCGGACGTACTGTGACGGCCCGTTCTGCAAGCTCGCCAGCCAGGCGGTTGAAGGAGGTTTACGACAACCTCCCGCTGCCACTGCCTATCGTGGCCGCGCTGGCCCTGGATCTCCTCCTTGACCGGGTCCGTCCAATGCCGCTTCCCGGCTCCCGCTCCCTCCACCGGATAGCGGGGGCGGCACTGCTGCTCGCCGGCGTCGGCCTGAATCTTTGGGCGCTGGCTGAACGGCGACGCCGCTCGGCGGGCCCCTTCGCGCTGGAGCGGCCGGTGGAGCTGGTCATCACCGGCCCGTATGCAATCACCCGCCATCCGATGTATGTCGGCTGGTGGCTCATCCAACTGGGCGCGGGAACCTTGGCCGGTTCATCATGGGTCCTCGCGACGCTGCCGGCCGAATTGCTTGTGGAACACCGCTTTGTCCTCGGCGAAGAGACCATGCTGGCCGAGCTCTTCGGACGGTCCTACCGTGATTACGCGAAAAAGGTTCCGCGCTACCTCGGGTTCCCGATGAGGCACAGTCCGCCAGATGCATTGCCCTGCAAAGTGCCGGGGCATTGCTTGCGCGGCGGGCTCGCTATTTAGCGGCAAGAGAACTCTTCAACGGGCATCGCGGGCGGCACTTCCTTAGTTCCGGCGGTGCCGGTGATGACTTTCGTAGCTTTGGAACACTTCTGAGGAGGTTTGGCCGGTGTGTCCGAATTTTCCGCGGAGGACCTCGGCCAGGTCATCCAAGGCCGCGTGCATCATCCGTCCGGCGAATTGCAGGTCGATGTTCGTGCTTGCCTGCGCTTCTGAGGCCAGTTGGTGCGCATAGGCGACGGTGGCCGGCAGTGATCCTCTCTGCTGCGCTTCGTGGAAGTAGTACGTTTCGTTGAACGCCAGCAGGTCCATGCTGACCGTGGCTACACTTCTGGCGAATGATTCGAGCAAGGCAGCGGCATGTCCGGATTCCAACGTCGACATGCCTTGCGGCCCGGCGGCCTGCCTGAACAGGTTCAGCTCGTGGGCAAGGGCGCGGCGTCGGCTGAGGGCGGGGTACATCTGCAGAATCCAGGAGACCGTGGCCGTAAGCAACCCGAATCCTGTGACGGCCTGTGCAGCGACGACGAACCGAAGTAATGGCGCCGCCGGAACTATCTCACCGAAGCCGACCGTGGAGAGGCTGACCATCGAGATATACATGGCCTCGGCAAGGTCCCCTCCCTGGGGGACGCCCGCTGCGTAGACGAACCCGTCCGGTAAATGCGGTAAATACACCAGTGCCCATCCCATGATGGACAAGGACGCCCAGGCGCCGATCACCGCCGCCATGGCGGCGGGTGCCGCGACAGTGGAGGCCCGGCCGGCGAATCGTCGGGACAGGAGCCACAGTGCACGCATGATCAGCCTGCACACGGGTCCCGTGCCGTGAGGATAGAGGAGCGTGTGAAAGACATCTGCGGCCATCAGCAGAATCAGTCCCGCACCGATGACCGTCAGCACAACGTCCGCAAAGTCCATGCTTCACCTTAGGCGTTGGGTAGCTGCCCCGGAGCACCCAAGGCCCGGCAGGGATCGAATGCGACGGCGGGCACCCTTCAACTATTGAAAAGGGTGCGCCATGAAGGCACGCGGCCGGTGCCGCCTCTGCGGTCGGCATCACGGGTCGGCATCACGCGGTGAGGTCACGGCGCCGGAGCCGGTAGGCAGCGATCCCTGCCCCGGCGAGGGCGATGACGGTCATGGTCAGGGCAGGCGCGGGGTTGAAGGCTTCGACTGGCATCGCCGCCGAGTGACGGAAAGGGCTCGCGTCCTGCAGCCAGGCCGGCAGGCGCAGAAGTTCACCGAACTGGCCCAGGACAAGGCCGGCGGCCAGCATGCCCCAACCCAGTGGAATACTCACTCTGGGTGCCGCTGCAAAGAGGACCGCGGTTGCCGCGACGAAGACGACGGCGGCCGGGACGTGCCCCAAAGCGGCGCCGACCAGCAGGCCTGGCGGGCCGTTTTCCGCTCCGGCCAGGGCAAGACCGATGGTGGCTGCGGTCCCGGCGACGACGGCCACCGCTACTGTCGAGGAGGCGGCGAGGATCAGGTTCGCGCCAAGCCACCGGGCCTTGGTTCTGGGTGCGGCAAGGAGAAGTTCGGCCCGGCCCTCGGCCTCTTCTGCACGGAGCCGCAGCACCGCCTGGATGCCGGCGGCTGCGGCGAGGACACCGGCGATGCCCAGCAAGGCTGCGGTGAAGACATCGATCATCCCTGCCCGGGCGCCCGGGACGAGCCGGTTGATCAGCTGCCGTAGTGAGTCATTGCCGCCGATCACGTCGCTGACCGCGGGCCCGAGGCCCCCAGCGATGCCACCCAGGAGGGCTGCGGCGACGGACCAGCCGATCAGGGTGGGCAGCTGCTGGCGCCAGGCAAGGCCAAGGAACGAAGCACCCCCGGCCCCAGCGCGTTCCGGGCCCGCGCGTTCGGGCAGGAGGCTGGCGCCCAGATCCCTGCGGCTCCTGAGTACCATGACCGCACCGGCCAGGACGGCTGCGGCCGCGGTCAGGATCAGCAGCGGTGCGGGATCGGCGGCCGTGAAAGGCCGGGAACGCTGCCCCCATCCGATAGGCGAAAGAAGCGAAACCCACCCGCTGGTGACATGGGCCGGATCGGCGCCCCGCCAAGGATCAGGGTTGCCGTCAACGACGCGGCGCGCCGGACCGGTACGGACCCGACCAGCTCTGCCCGTCCGAGCTCTTCATCGGTGCGGGTATGCCGGATGACCAGAAACGTGCTCATTAATCCTGCGAGCACGGCGGTGAAGGAATAGCCCTGGAAGAACACCAAAGCTCCGATACTGGTGCCGTCGGGCAGTCCGCGGATGAACCGGAACGCCGGGCTCGCCACAGACATTCCGATGATCGCAGCCCGCTCGGACTCGTCAGCGAACTCCGTGGCAACCGCCCCTGCGATGGCAAACCCCAGAAAAGCGATGCCCAGAATCCATGCTGGCAGCACGATCCGGTCCCTGCGCGCCTGAATCAACAGCAAAGTCATGACTCCGGACATCAGCGCACCTGCCCATTGGAATCGCTGTAGTGGCTCAGGAACAGGGACTCCAACGACGGCGGAGAGACGATCAGTCCGCTGATCCCCGCCGCGGCGACCGCTTGCAAAACCGGGGCAAGGTCCGCTGGGTCCACGTCAAACTCGACCACGTCCCCGTCGGTCAGAACCCCCTGTACGCCGGGCAGGGCTGCCAGCAGTGCAGCGTCAGCGCCCTCGAGCCTGAAATGGGTGAGTTTCAGATGCCTCAGCTCAGCCAGGGTCCCCGATTCCACGGCCCGGCCGGAGCGGATGATCGTCACCCGGCCGCAGAGCTGCTCGACTTCGCTGAGGATATGGCTGGAGAGCAGAACAGTGGCGCCGTCCGCGCTGACGCGCCGGACCTGCCGGCGGAACACCGAATCCATCACCGGGTCCAGGCCGGCGCTGGGCTCATCGAGCAGATAGAGGCGGGCCGGGCGGGCGAAGGCCGCGATCAGTGCCACCTTCTGCCGGTTTCCCTTGGAATACGTACGGGCCTTGCGCCGCGGGTCGAATTCGAACTCGTCGATCAGTTCCCGGCGCAGCCGCTCATCGGATCCGCCGCGCAGTCCGGTAAGCAGGTCAATGACTTCACCGCCGGAGAGGTTCGGCCAAAGGCTCACGTCCCCGGGAACGTAGGCGACGTCCCGGTGGGCCCGGACCGGGTCCCGCCAGGGATCCAGCCCGAACACACGCGCGGTTCCCGATGTCGGCCGGATCAGCCCGAGCAGCACTCTGAGGGTTGTTGATTTGCCCGCGCCGTTGGGACCAAGAAACCCGTGGACCTCGCCCGGACCAACGCGCAGATCAAGGTTGTCCAGCCCGGGTCCTGCCGAAAGTCTTCACGAGCAGGGTGGCGTCAATGACCGGTTCCGTTGCGGATGTCATGGTGGGTTCCGTTCCCTCGGTCCAGCGATAACGACCGAGGCGGCTGCCATGGCGTTCCGCGGGCACAGCTTCCCGCGGGCCGACCAGGCTTCCCGGCTCTCCGATCCACAGCCTACGTCCGGCCAACCCGCCAGGGAAGAGCTACCGGCGCAGGCCCGTCACGGCTGTGCGTTGAGCCGTTGGATGAACTCGTCCGCTTGGGCCAGGTTCCGGGCCATTTTGGCCCGCTGGCGGACGGCCTGCTCCAAGAAATCCGAGAGCCTCGCCCGGCCTTCCTCTGGAACTTCATGGCCCTGACCTGCGGCGAGGATGCCAAGGATCTCGGCCATTTCCTCGAGCGAGAACCCCAAAGGCTTCATCTGCTTGATCACCATGAGACGGTCGAAGTCATCTTCCGAATAGACCCGGAACCCACCGTCAGTGCGTGCGGTTGCAGGCAGCAGACCCACGTCGTCGTAGTGCCGGATGGTCCGCAGGGACAAGCCCGTCCGTTCTGCCAGTTCGCCGATGTGCATGGTGGTGCTGCCGGTTTTGGCCGTCATCAGGGACCTCCGTTCCTTGTCCGGGTACAACTCTACCATCACGTTAGGGTAGAGTTCGTGGTGAGTGGTGAGACCTTCAAGGATAGATGCCCACTTCCCGGCGCGGCGCTGCGCCCCCTGCATTCTTCGAAAAAGCGAAGACACTCTCGTGTCTTCCTGACCATGAACGGAGCCAGCAATGGCCGTCAAAACCGCCGGGGAAGCCTCAGCCTACACACCCGAACAGCTGCAATCTGTCCGGGAAACCCTGAAGTCTCCGCGCCGGCTCAAAACCGAAGTCTTCGCCGGGCTGGTCGTCGCCCTGGCGTTGATCCCGGAAGCGATCGCGTTCTCGATTATCGCCGGGGTGGATCCGCGGCTGGGATTGTTCGCCTCCTTCACGATGGCCGTCACCATTGCGTTCGTTGGCGGCCGGCCGGCGATGATCTCCGCCGCCACCGGTGCGATCGCCCTCGTCATTGCCCCACTGGTGAAGTCCCACGGTGTGGACTACTTCATCGCCGCCGTGATCCTCGCAGGAGTCTTCCAGGTCATCCTGGGCCTGTCCGGGGTGGCGAAGCTGATGCGATTCATTCCGCGCTCGGTGATGGTGGGCTTCGTCAACGCCCTGGCAATCCTGATCTTTATGTCCCAGGTCCCCGAGCTGCTCGGTGTCCCCTGGCTGGTTTACCCGCTGGTGGCCCTGGCACTGGTGATCGTGTTCGGCCTGCCCAAACTCACGAACGCCATTCCCGCCCCGTTGGTCGCGATTGTGGTCCTGACCCTCATAACGGTGCTTGCCTCCGTCGCCGTGCCGACCGTGGGTGATAAGGGCGACCTGCCCGATTCGCTGCCCTCGCTCTTCATTCCGAATGTTCCGTTCAACCTCGAGACGCTGCAGATCATTTTCCCCTTCGCGCTGGCCATGGCGTTCGTCGGCCTCCTGGAATCCCTCATGACCGCCAAGCTTGTCGATGACGTCACGGACACCCGCTCCCATAAGACCCGCGAAGCGTGGGGCCAGGGCGTGGCCAACATCGTCACCGGCTTTACCGGCGGCATGGGCGGTTGCGCGATGATCGGCCAGACCATGATCAACGTCAAAGCCTCCGGCGCGCGCACCCGCATCTCCACCTTCCTCGCCGGGGTCTTCCTGCTGATCCTCGTCGTAGCCTTGGGCGACATCGTTTCGCTGATCCCCATGGCCGCGCTCGTCGCAGTGATGATTTTCGTTTCGTGGGCCACGTTCGACTGGCACAGCATCCACCCCCGGACGCTGAAGATGATGCCCAAGAGCGAAACGATGGTCATGGTCGCCACCGTCATCGTTACCGTCGCCACCCACAACCTCGCCATCGGCGTCGGCGTCGGCGTCCTCGTCGCGATGGTTCTCTTCGCCCGCCGGGTGGCCCATTTCGTCACGGTGGAGCGGACAGCCAAGACCGTTGACGGTCATGAAACCGCTACCTACGTCGTAGACGGTGAGCTGTTTTTCGCCTCGTCCAACGACCTCTATACCCAGTTCGAATACGCCCTGGACCCCAAGGAGGTCATCATCGACATGCACGCCTCACACCTCTGGGACGCCTCCACCATCGCTGCCCTGGATGCGATCACCGAAAAGTACCGGCACCACGGCACGGAAGTGAAGATCATCGGCCTCAACGACGCCAGCGAACTCATGCGCCAACGCCTCGGCGGGAAACTCGGCGCCGGGCACTGAACCGTCAGGTCGACTTCACGGCACGCTGGGTGTCAGGGACGGATGCCGTCGGATGCTTCCACATGCTGTACGCCATGGGCAGCATGGCCACGAGAGCGGCGACACCGTGGACGTAGAACTGGACGGCGGACAGCGGGACAACACGCGACAGGGCCATGACAAGCAGCGCCACGACGACGACCCAGGTAAGCCAAAAGCTCAGCAGTCCGCTACGCGAGACACTGATGGCAAAGCCGACCATCCCGACAGCAAATGTGACCGCCGCGGCGATCAGCAGCGGGATGAACCATGGGAGCAGGGCAACTTGAGCCGCCCCGACGTCTCCGCCCGTTTCACTCGCGGCGAGCGGTGCGAATTCCATTGCCGGCAGCATCGCGTAGAGCGTGCTGCCGATGACGACGAAGGGCAGCGCGGCGGCGCTCCAGCGGTCTTCGCCTAGCTCGTGCAGGTGGCTTCTGATCGCGAGGAATGCCACGGCCAGGACTGCTGAAGCGACTCCCGTCGCCAAGTGCACAACCCCCCAGCGCGTCGGGTCGGCGGTGACCTCCGCAACCAACGCATCAATGTTCGGCTGTGGACCAGGCAGGTACGGGTGGTAACTGAGAGCGGCGAGCAGGATCACTGGCGCGATCGCCACGACGCCTGCGCGAAGCGAATACTTGGCCTGGATAGACATGAGGGCCTCCTGCAGCAGGTGCCACGCCGGGCTCCCTCCCACAGGAGTCGCAGTTCTGGAATCTCAGTATAGACCGTGAGCCATGGGAACGATGCGGGCGCCACTCGCCGGTTCCTTGAGGGTGCACAACATCGCCGGTTCCTGATTTCGACGGCCATCCGGTGATGGCTGGCCTCGCGGAGTGGCCAATATAGTAAGTTGCCTTATGATTTTGGTATATACATTGCCGCAGCGCCGGAAGGAACGGGTATGGTGGCGGAATCGCCGAGCTCCAACAGAATTGACGTGGTTGGCGGACGTTACCGGCTGGGCGAGGTGATCGGCCGCGGCGGCATGTCGTCCGTCTACCGTGCAAGGGATAAGAATCTGGGTCGCGACGTGGCATTGAAGCTCTTCGCACCCCAGGCCCCCGACGCAGACGAGTTGAAACGCCAGGAAGCTGAAATAACGCTGCTGGCGACGCTGAACCATCCCAGCCTCGTGACATTGTTCGATGTCGGCGTCGACGTACGTATCCCGGAGGAGCCCCGGCCGTTCCTGACGATGGAACTGGTCGAGGGACAGGATCTGCGCAGCCGGATCAGGCACAGTAAAGTCCCCCTGGACGAGCTCGCCGTCATAGGAGCCGGCATCGCCGACGCACTGGCCTATGTCCACGGCCTCGGCATCCTCCACCGCGATATCAAGCCGGGCAACATCCTCTTGGTGCAGATCCGACCCGGGGAGCCACTGCGGGCCAAGGTCGCAGACTTCGGCATAGCACGAATCGCCGACGCAACACGCCTGACCGTTACGGGGGCAATGGTGGGCACCGCGGCGTACCTCAGCCCCGAACAGGCCATGGGTTCCCCGCTCACCCCTGCCACAGACATCTATTCGCTGGGGCTGGTCCTGCTCGAATGCACCAAGCAGACAATGGAGTACCCCGGCAGCGCCGTGGAATCTGCGGTGGCCAGGCTGCACCGCGCGCCCAAAATTCCTGCGGATCTCCCTGCCGAGTGGGCAGACCTGATCCGCTCGATGACGGCAATCGAGCCGCTGGAACGCCCGACAGCTGCGGACATCGAGACGGTGCTGCGGCAGGCCCTTGTCTCGCCGACATCCACTCCCGGCGACCTTGCACCGGAAACCACGCGTGTGCTGCCGGCCATGCCGTTCAGGACGCCGTCCGTCACAGGAGAGTCGCCCTCCCCTAATCTGCGCGCAAGGCCGACCAACGAAGGCCCCAACGGTGAGGATTCCGCCAACGCCGCCCAGTCACGGCCGGTGCCTGGCGCCTATCAGCCCAGCAGCCCCCTGGGAGTGCGCCGACGGAGGTCGGCCCGTGCGGGACAGAAGATGCGGCGGCTCCCGGTGGTGGCCATCCTGATCCTTGTTGCGCTGGCAGGCGGGGCCGCGGCACTGACAGCGGGCCAGGCGCCAGAGTCCACATCCGGCGTCGTGCCTTACCCCGCGGTGAGCGGCACGCTGGGTGACCACCTCCTGGAACTTCAGAAGAGTGTGGAACCATGACCGGCTTTTACTCCACAGGCCAGCGCGCCGGAGCACGGGGAGCCGGCTTTGCCGCCACCTTGGTGCTGGCGGCATCGCTCGCCGGCTGCGGCCCGGCCGCTACCGGCCTGCAGCGCGACACGGCCTCCCATCTTCAGGAACTCGTGCTCGGCGTAAGCCAGGCAGCGGCCGCCAACGATCACGCGGCCGCGCTCACGGCACTGGAGAATCTGGAAGCGGACCTGGCGACTGCAGCCGGCAGCGGCCAGGTCTCCGAGGAACGGCGCCGGAGCATCATGACCAGCATCACCGCCGTCAGGGCCGACCTCAATGCCGCCGTAGAAGCCGCCGCCGCGGCAGCGAAGGCAGCTGAAGAAGCAGCGGTTGCCGCGGCAGAAGCGGAAAAAGCCAAGGCCGACGCGGAAGCCGCGCAGGCCGCCCAGGAAAACACTGCGCCCGTCGTGCCGGAACCTATACCGGCACCAGCTCCTGCACCGGAACAGGCAAAAGGCGCCGAGGGGAAAGGCAAAAACAAGAACGGCTGACGATTTGCCGTCCACCCTGGCGGACCCTTCGACTACGCTCATGTGATGCCTGTTCTCATCGCTCCGGACGTCAGTTATCACTCCTCCTGGGTGGAAGGATCCACGGAATTTGGCGGCGCCAACCGGGACGGTGGGGGCCCGAGGACTGGTCCTTGGAAGCACTCAAAGATGCCCAGACGTTCCGCCGCTTTGTCGATGCCCTCGTCAACGATGCCCTGCAGGAGAGCCCGCGCAAGCCGGGGTACGTGCCCTGCACCTACTTATGGATTGTGGAGGGTGACACGTTCCTTGGCTCGCTGGCCATCAGGCACGAGCTGAAAGATTTTCTCCCCAACGAGGGCGGGCACATCGGCTAAGGTGCTTAGGCAAACACTCATTGGGGGAATTATGAACTGTTTCGACTTGCGCTGATCCTGGGCTTCCTTGCTGCAGGCCTTACCGGCTGCACCTACTCATCCCCTCCTTCGTAGGCTGGAAGCACGCACACGGAATTGCCGGCGCTGTCCACACCTGCCCCGTTAACCATGGCAACCTACAACCGCAGGGGTCCGCGACGCCTTTCTCGATGGATACCAAACAGTGCGACGACTCACCCGACTCGAACACAAATGGCTGCACGCACTCGTGCTGTTGCCGGGAATCCCAGCCATCCCACCCGGCGATGACCCCGCCGGGTGGGCCAGCGCTCTGTAAGCCGGTGACTGGTGGAGAAGTTCCTATATCGGCTTCCCGCTATGCCAGGCGAGAAACTGGCCTTCCGCGCGCACATCCTGGGTGGGATGAGGAGCAAGGACGTGGCCATTGCCGGCGGAGCGCAGACCGCCCAGCAATACCTATCGGCGGGGCTGATCGACGAGCTGCGGCTCCACATCTCGCCAATCCTCCTGGGAGCGGGCGAACGGCTGCTCGACGGCGTCGCGAACCTCAAGCTTGAACCGACGGAAATGCGGCTGCCGCTAGACGCGCGTTGGGAAGGACTCCACCTTGGCTGGATCCCGCTCGACGACGTCGCCCAGCACCCCGTCAATACGGTCCAGAGTGTCCTGGCCCAGCGGGAGGTCGGCGGCCTTGACAGTGTCGTCGAGCTGCTCAGAGCGGCTGGCGCCGACAATCGCCGCGGAAACGTTGGGGTTCGCCAACACCCAAGCCACGGCCAGGGTAGCCAGCGGCACACCGAGGTCCGCGGCAATCGGCTTGAGCTTCTCCACCCGCTCCAGCACCTCGGGTTGCATGAACTTGTGCTCAGTCTTCAGCCCGCCGTCGTCGGCGGTGAATCGGCTGCCGGCCGGTACGGTGGAGGCACCGTACTTGCCGCTCAGCACGCCTTGGGCCAGCGGCGACCAGCACACCTGGGTGATCCCGAGCTCTTCGCAGACCGGCACCACTTCAGGTTCGATCACGCGCCACAGCATGTTGTACTGCGGCTGGCTGGAGACGAACTGGATGCCCAGTTCGCCCGCCAACGCGGCGCCCGCGCGGATCTCCGCCACGGTCCATTCCGAGACGCCGATGTAGTGGGCCTTCCCGGCACGGACGATATCCGCAAAGGCACCCATCGTCTCCTCGAGCGGGGTCTCGTAGTCATAGCGGTGCGCCTGATAGACGTCCACGTAGTCCGTCTGCAAGCGGCGCAGCGAACCGTTGATGGATTCCATGACGTGCTTGCGGGACAGGCCACGGTCGTTCTTCCCGGTGCCGGTTGGGAAGAACGCCTTGGTCATGACCTCGATGCCCTCGCGGCGCACACCCTTGAGTGCTTCGCCGAGCATCGTTTCGGCCTTTGTGCCTGCGTAGGCGTCGGCGGTGTCGAAAGTGGTGATGCCAAGGTCCAGGGCCTTGCGCACGCATGCCGTGGCAACATCCTGGTCCACGGTTTCGCCGTGGGTGGCCCAGTTGCCCAGCGCGATCGAGCTGACGTACATGCCGCTGTTGCCGAGTTTGCGATACTGCATAAAGTTTCCTTTCAGAGTTTGCCGGGGTGTCCGGCGGAATACTGAGAATCCGGGGCGGTAAGTGTTGTGCGCAGGGCCCGGGGCGGTGCGGTGGTCTCCCGTACCACCAGGCGTGCCGGACGGGCAAGGTTGGCCGCTTGCCCTCCATGCATGACCTCCAGGAGGATCCGGGCGACGTCCTGTCCTTGTTCGGCCACCTCGTGGTCCATCGTTGTCAGGCCCACGACGTCGCAGAGCTCGTGGTTATCGAATCCGACCACAGAGAAATCCCGGGGAACTTCCAGGCCTGCCTGGCGGAGGACCTTAAGGACCCCGAAGGCCATCTCATCGGAGGCTACAAAAGCCGCGGTCGGAGCGCGTCCAGCGACAAGCAGCCGGGACATGGCCGCCGCGCCCCCAGCGACACTGTTCTCATCGAATTGTTCAAGGGCGACGTCCAGGGTCAGTCCGGCCTCGGCCAGAGCCTCCCGGTATCCCACCAGCCGCTCCAAGGGCGGCACACCGCCCAAATTGCTGCCCTCCTCATCACGGATGCCGATGAACGCTATCTGCTCATGGCCTAGGTTCAACAGGTGCCTCACAGCAGCCCGCCCGGCCCCGACGTTGTCCACAGACACCGATCCGGCGCCCTGCGCTTGAGCCCCAAGCAAAGCCACCGCCTGCCCCTGGGAGGCGAGCGATTCCAGCTCCTCCCTGCTCGGCTGCAGGGCCATGATGATGACCCCGTCCGTACGGCCATGCAAATGCACGGTGCCGAAGAACCTCTGACGCTGTCCGGCAGTGGCGAGCTCGTAGAGGAGCACATCGAATCCGGCCTCCCGGAGCGTGTGTGTGGCCTCGCCAATAACCTTTCCGAAAAACCACTTGGCCAGCACCGGTACCACGATGCCCACGGTCATCGTCCGGCCTGTCGCAAGACGCGACGCAGCCGGGGATGCCGAATACCCTAGCTCATCGGCCGCCTTCTGCACGCGCTTGCGAGTTGCCGTCGAAACACCCGGAACGGAACGCAGCGCACGGGAGACTGTTGATATGGAGACCCCAGCACGTTCCGCCACTGATTCAACGTTTGCTACCATGCAACCTATGCTAGACAAGCATTCCGCAGTAACGCAAGCGCTTGCAATGCGTTCAGCGCGTCGCTGACTCCAATGCCGACGCCGGGGACTCATAACCGGGCTGACCAGCCTCCGGCTACATCGCCCAGCAGCTCGCCATTTCCCATCCACAAAAGGTTGCCGCACTGGTGCTGGTGGGCTGTCCCCTGAGCCTCCACGGGCGGGCACCCTTCGCCGACGAAGTGGACCGCCTGACGGACCCCCTCGACGAGGGCTGGGTCCGGGATTCCCTGACCTGGTTTGCCCTGCTGCACGATGTTCCGCGGTGGTCGCTCGAGGACCGCGTGCGCGACGGTCTCAGGATGCCAGCCCACGTGTGGAAAGCCATCCTGAACGGCCTGGGCGAGGCCACCCCGCCCACGGAAGCGGGAACCATCAACGCCCCCACGCTGATCCTGTGGGGCGCGCAGGACGGCTTGCTGTCACGCAGCGACCAGGAAACCCCTAGCCACCCGGATCCCCGGCTCCGCGCTGAAGGTGTACCCCGGAATGGCACATCTTGTGCTGTGGGAGTGCCCGGAACAAGTGGCGGAAGATACGACGGCGTTCCTCAGCTTGCTCGGTTGAGGTCAGGCACCAAACCAGCGGCCGCCGTCGTGATTCCCGACGACGGCGGCCGCCCGGCAGGCGCTCAGCTGAGGTATCCGTTCGGGTTGAGGACGTACTTGGTGGCCGCTCCGGCGTCGAACTCGGCATAGCCCTTGGGCGCATCCTCCAGGCTGATCGCCTTCGCGTTCACGTTCTTGGCGATGCTCACCTTGTCGTGCAGGATGGCCATCATCAGTTGCCGGTTGTACTTCATCACCGGGCATTGTCCGGTGGTGAAGCTGAGCGACTTGGCCCAGCCAGTGCCCAGGCTCAGGCTCAGCGCACCCTTCTTGGCAGCTTCGTCCACGCCGCCCGGATCGCCGGTGACGTACAGCCCGGGAATGCCCAGCGCACCGCCGGCCGCGGTGATTTCCATCAGCGAATTCAGCACCGTAGCGGGCGCCTCCTTGGCGTCATGGCCGTGGCCGCGCGCTTCGAAGCCCACCGCGTCCACGCCGCAGTCCACTTCCGGGACGCCCAGGATCTGCTCGATCTGCTCCGCCGGGCCGCCCTTGCTCAGGTCAATCGTTTCGCACCCGAAACTGCGCGCCTGCTTCAGCCTGTCCTCGTTCAGATCGCCCACAATCACGACGGCGGCACCCAGCAAGTGCGCGCTGGTGGCCGCTGCGAGGCCAACAGGCCCAGCGCCGGCCACATACACTGTGGAGCCGACGCCCACCCCGGCCGTCACGGCGCCGTGGAAGCCGGTGGGGAAAATGTCCGACAGCATGGTCAGGTCCATGATCTTTTCCAGGGCCTGGTCCTTGTCCGGAAACTTCAGCAGGTTCCAGTCTGCGTACGGGACCAGCACATAATTGGCCTGGCCGCCCACCCAGCCGCCCATATCCACATAGCCGTAGGCGCTGCCGGGGCGGTCCGGATTAACGTTCAGGCAGATGCCGGTCTTGCGTTCCTTGCAGTTCCGGCAGCGGCCGCAGGCGATGTTGAAGGGCACCGAACAGATGTCCCCCACTTTGATGAACTCGACGCCGGGACCAACCTCCACCACCTCGCCGGTGATCTCGTGCCCCAGCACCAGGTTGGGCGGCGCCGTGGTGCGCCCGCGGACCATGTGCTGGTCCGAACCGCAGATGTTGGTGGCCACGGTTTTCAGGATGACCCCGTGGGGTACTGTGCGCCCCACGTTCGCCGGATTCACGCCCGGGCCGTCTTGGAGTTCGAAGCTTGGATAGTCGATGTCGATCAGTTCGACCTTGCCCGGTTCTTTGTAGGCAACGGCTTTGTTCCCAGTCATCAGTGCTCTCCTCTGGTCAGAACGGCGAAGCCCAGTGGGGCCGCCATGAATCATGAGTGTTGCGATGGATCCCCACGTGCAGGGCCTGCCCGTTGCTTGAGCAGCTGGATGTTTTCCTGGCGTTGGGGGTCCGGCCAGTCTAGGCATGCCGGCCCGAAGGGTCCATAGCCCGAACCCCTTATTTGCTCCCCTGCCGGGGGCCGTCTGGCCTGGCGGGGCAGGTTGGCCTGGCGGAATTCAGGCCGGCCGGCCTGGACCGGATGCTAATTGAAGGTCCAGGCGGGCAACTCCGCCTTGCCCCGTCGTCGCCGCCGCAGCACCGCGATCAGGGCACCGGCGCCGCCCAGCAACAGGGCCGCCGCCCCGGCGGCGATCGCCGTAAGTCCGAGACCGGAGACTCCGCCAGTGGTACCCCCGGCTGAAGAACCTCCGCCGGACCCCGGGGACTCCGCGCTGGGCTCCCCGCCGTCGGGCGTTCCCGCACCAGGCGCGGGCGCACCTGCAGCGGCAATCAACGTCAGGGACCTGCCGCCCCTGTTGACCACCACCACGGAGCCGTCGGCCCGGACCGCTATACGGCCGGGGTCCTCACTGGTGGGAATCGCCGCCGCCGCGGCCGTGGCCCCGGGCGGGATGACCGAGACCGTGTTGTCCGCGCTGTTGGTCACGTAGACCGCGCTGTCCGGAGTGGCCACCACCTCCTGCGGTGCAGCGCCCACGGGGATCCGCCGCGCCACTGTGGCACCGCCCGGTTCGATGACCGCCACGTCGTTTCTGAGGATGTTTGCCACATAGACGGTTCCGTCCGGCGCGGCGGCAATCCCGTGCGGGTGGTCCTTCGCGCCGACGGTGATGGTGTGGGAGGGGCTCGGCGAACCGGCGGCCACCACTGTGACAGTGCCCTCGTACTCGTTGGTGGCGTACGCCGTCCCGTCCTTAGCCAGGGCCACCTCCACCGGGTAAGGCCCCGCCTGGATAGCGCGCTCGGTCCATACACCGCCAGGCGGCACCACCGAAAGGCTCCCTTAGGCCGGGTTGGCCACGTACAGCGATCCGTCCGGTCCGGCCGTCAGCCAGTGCTCGCCCGGGGTCACCCCGATCGCAAAGCCCGCTTCAGCCGCACCGGGGGCCACCACGCCGATCTGGGCCTGCCCGGACTCTGTCGACTGGAGCACGTAAAGGGTCCCGTCCGTCGTCACCGCCAGCGACGAGGGAAAACGTCCCACCTTGATGGTGCGGGAAGCGCGCGTTTCGCCGGGCTTGAAAACGCTGACGCCGCCCGCCCAGTGGTAAGCCGGCGTCGATCACCGTGGTTTCAGTGACGGCCGGATCAGTCGCCGTCGGGTCCTCGGCGGACGCCGGGAGCGCGACGACGGCGGGGCCCAGCAGGAGCCCGGCCGCGGCCAGCAGCGCCATGCCTGCGCGCAGCGACGTTGGTGTCTTCGTGCCCTCCTACCTGTCGCCGTTAGCGCTGTGGCCGCTGGGGGTGAAACTTGGCTGAGGATGGCGGTTCAAGTGTCGCTCAAGCCGAGGGCTGGGATTACTAGTGCCCTAAGTTCCAGGAACAATGAGGTCAGCCCGGAGGCGTGTCCCGTCAGCGGCGAAGAACCTGTCCTCTTCATCCATCCAACGACCCAAAGCGCCCTGTGACCTTCTCCGTCCCGATCTATGCCGCGTCGCATACGCTCGTCCTTTTGGGCCTCCACCCATATCGCGAAGGCAATCTTCGCCGAGGCTCTCCCGTCAGGTACAGGTAACGCCTTCGATGAGCAGCACCGGACTCCAGCTCACTGTTGTCCGACGACCCAGGAGATCACCGAATATGTCCTTGGCCCAGGACGGCACCAGGCCCCAGCGGGCAACGAGCAGGTGCCGGTCAATCGCCCCGTCCTCAAGCCGCTCGGCAATAATCGGCACGCCCTGGGTGGGCACCACGTTCCAGCTCGGCGCCGGCGGAGTCCCCTCCACCTCGTTGGCATAAGTGCGATTGCTAAGTTGTTTGGCGGTGAACGAAAGCGCAGTTCGCATTGGCGGTTTGTGTTGAAGATCCTGGGTTGCGGTGTTGTTTGCGGCCTTTTCTAGGCTTTGAAATCCGAGATGAGTTTCGCACTCCGTGCCCGGATTGGGGCTAGATGTTCGCCAATGCCGCTGAGCACAATGCCGGCGTCGGCCGCCTGGAGCGCGGATTCCGGGATGGACAGCCCGTCTGCGCGGAGGCTGATTAGGGTCTCCACGAGTCGAAAGGCCAGATCTCCGTTCTGGCCGGTGGCGGTCCAGTCGTTCTCGGGGAGTGCTGCCCCCAGGCGTTGGTACAGTCCCCGGAGTTCCCGTCTGTCTTTAGTGAAGCTGTGGAACCGTTCGCTGCGTGATTCCGGGAGGTTGTAGAGCACGCCGACGTTCCAGCGGGCATTGCACAGTTGGGTTCCGTCAAACAACGCGACGGCGTGGAGCCGGGCACCAGCCGATACGGGGTCGCGATCGCCGTCGGCCCCCGCGCAGATGCCGCGGGCAAAACCGAGGCCGCTGGATACTGTGCCCGCGAGCAGCACCTCAAGAATGTCGTCCTTGGTCTTGAAGTGGTGGTACAGCGAGGACTGGCGGATCCCCACGGCCTCCGCGATGGACCGCGTCGACGTGGTGGCATAGCCCTGGATGGTAAAGAGTTCGGCGGCGGCGTCGAGGATTTCTTCACGTGCGGTGGCTCCCGGGCGGGAGGGTTGCTGATTACGGGGGCGTCCGGGGCCGGTTGTTGTCACTGCATTATTCTTGCACTCCGGGCGCACCATCTGCTGCCGCCTCGGTGGCGGTGAGGAGCCCGAAATGTGGTGGAAATGAACCGTCAATCAACTCTTTACAACGGGGAAACGAGTTCGGGATCGCGGCCTGTAAAACTATCAATTGACCGGTATTCCGCAGCGCCGGCACCACAGCGCTGCTTGTGCCGGAAAGCTTTGTCCCAACGCCGTCCCAGCCCCGGAGATCCCGATGACATCCACTGTTCTTCCCAGATCCGCGCAGGCGGATGATGCAGACCTTACGTCTCTTGGCTACCAGCCGTCCCTGCACCGCAAGCTCGGCCGCTATGCTTCATTCGCGGCAGGCTTCTCCTTCGTGTCCATCCTGACCACCATCTTCCAGCTCTTCGCGTTCGGCTACTCCTTTGCCGGACCGGCCTTTTTCTGGACCTGGCCAGTGGTCCTGCTCGGCCAGCTTCTTGTGGCCCTGAATTTTGCAGAGCTTGCCGCCCGCTACCCGCTCTCCGGCGCCGTGTATCAGTGGGCGCGGCGTGTGGGCGGCGAAACGGTTGGCTGGTTTGCCGGCTGGTTCATGGCGCTGGCTCAGGTTGTCACAGCTGCCGCTGCGGCCATTGCCCTGCAGGTGGTCCTTCCCCAGCTCTGGGGCGGCTTTCAGCTGGTTGGTGGCGACGCCGCACTGAACACTGTCTCGGGTGCCGCGAACGCCGCGGTCCTGGGCGCCATTCTGCTGGTGGTCACCACGGTGATCAACTCCATGGGAGTCAGGCTGATGGCCCACGTGAACTCCGTCGGCGTGACGTGCGAGATCGTCGGCGTCATAGCGGTGGTCCTCGCCCTCATCACGGCCGCCCAGCGCGGACCGGACGTCGTGCTGGACACCGTCGTCCTGCAGGGCTCCGATCTTGGCGCTGTAGGCGCGTTCATGGTTTCGGGCCTGATGGCCGCCTATGTCATGGTGGGCTTCAACTCGGCCGGGGAACTCTCCGAAGAGACAAAGGACCCTCGCCGGACCGCACCCCGCACCATCCTCTCGGCCCTGATCATCTCCGGCATCGGCGGGGCGCTGATGATCATCACCGCGCTGATGGCAGCTCCCAGCCTCGATGACGGCCGGCTCGCCACCGAGGGCCTTCCCTATGTGTTAACTGCCGTCCTCGGGACCTTCTGGGGCAAGGTACTCCTGGTCGACGTGGCCGTGGCTATCTTCGTCTGCACGTTGGCCATTCAGACGGCCGGCTCGCGGCTGGTGTTCTCCATGGCCCGAGACGGCAAGCTTCCCGGCTCGGCACTGCTTTCGGCCGTCCATACTACGCGCGGCACGCCGATGTGGCCCTCCATTGCCATCGGCGCACTGGCTGTCGGCGTTCTGGCGATCAATGTAGGCAATGCGGCGCTGTTCACCACGCTCAGCAGCGTTTGCATCGTGATGGTCTATCTGGCCTACCTCCTGGTCACCGTGCCGCAGCTCCTCAACCGCCTCCGCGGCGACTGGGACCGGGTCGGCGAGACCATGCCGGGGGGGTTGTTTTCGCTGGGGCGGTGGGGTCTGCCGATCAATATCCTCGCCGTGCTGTACGGGGCAGTGATGGTGGTCAACCTCGCCTGGCCACGACCCGAGGTCTACGACCCCTCCGGAGAAAACGGAATCCTCCTCTACTCGGCTCCGCTGATGGTGGGCGTAGTGCTGCTCCTCGGTGTGTGGGTCCGACGCTCCAGCGCCCGGTCGGCCGCACGCTCGGAAGCCTGACCACACAGCAGGACTGCAACGCGCGGTTGCAACATCGGATTGTTACACCACCCCCTGCCACGCCAACACCCCCAGGATTGACATGACATTGACCACTGAAGCACCAGCCACCGCCACCACCGCCGGAGCCCGCGCCCACGCCCGGGAGCAGCATGGAAGCGCCGCGGACACCATGCGGCACATCCCGGCCATGTCCGCCCCGGAGCGGCTCACCGCCGACCTGCCGGACAGTGCCAAGGAGCATCTGAGCTGGGCAGAGTCCGTGGCCTTTGGTCGCTACACCGCACTGACGCTGGCCCGGGGGTCCCGGATCCGGCTCACAGACACCAAGGGTGATGCCTGCGTCCATGTCCTGCTCTACCGGACCGGGGCCCTGCACGAGCGGCTCAACGTCGCAGACACCGTCAAGGTTCCGTGGCAGGCGTACCCCACCGCAGGACACCCGCTGCTCTCCGACGCAGGCCGGCTGATGGCCACCATCGTGGCTGACACCTCCGCCAGCCACGATGCCCTGACAGGTGCCACCACCCTAGTCGGAAACACCACCCGCTACGGAGCCGGAACCGCCCACAGCAGCTCGCCGGCCGGGCGGGAACTGCTCACCCTTGGTGCGCTGAAGCAGGGGCTGGGCGTACGCGACGTGGCGCCATCAATCTCGCTGTTCAAGGGGATCCGGGTGGATCCGGACGGCGGCATCCGGTTCACCGGAGGTGCCGGTCCCGGGGCGGCCGTCGACATCCTGCTGCAGATGGATGCGGTACTACTCCTGGCTAACACGGCCCATCCACTTGATCCGAGGCCCGCTTTTACCGGAACCGCCGTGGATGTCCTCGCCTGGCACGCCCCCGAAGACCTGGACCTGCTCGCCGCGGGCCATCTTGTTGGGCCGCTCATGCCCGAACACCGCCAGGCCCTGAACAACACCGAACACGACCTCACGGCAAGGAACGCACGATGAACACCGCCACCGAAACCCGGGCCCCCGTCAACGCAACCGTTAGCCAGACAGCGCTCGTGGCCGGCACCGTCATCCTGGACGAATACGTGGAAGCGCGCGGGCCCTGGTCCGCCGTCATTGCCGCCGGCGACGTCCTGACCATTGTGGACCTGGAAGGCAACCAGGCAGTGGACTGCCTGCTGTACGCCGCCGAGGACACGTCGGTGAGGTACTCAGCCGCCGTCACCATCGCCGCGCAGCGCTCCATCGTGCTGACCACCGGCTCCGTGCTCCGCTCCGATACCGGCGCCCCGCTGATGACGGTTATGGCTGACGAAGTCGGCGTCCACGACACCATCGGCGGCGCCTGCTCCCAGGAATCCAACACCCTCCGCTATGGCCAGCACACCCGCGAGCAGCACGCCTGCGTCGAGAACTTCCTGATCGAGGGTTCCCGCTGGGGGCTGGACAAGCGCGACCTCGTCTCGAACATTAACTGGTTCATGAATGTCCCGGTTGACCCGGACGGTGCCCTCGGCATCGTGGACGGCCTCTCCGCCCGGGGCAAACGCGTGGCCCTTCGGGCGGACATCGACACTCTGGTTCTGGTCTCTAACTGCCCGCAGATCAACAACCCGTGCAACGGCTTCAACCCCACCCCCGTCCGTATGATCGTCACCCGGCCGGAGGCTGCCCTGTGAACCGCTTCGACACCCTGCTCATTGCCAACCGCGGGGAAATCGCGTGCCGCATCATCGAATCCGCGCGGAAGATCGGCCTGCGCACGGTGGCCGTGTACTCCGAAGCGGACCGCGGCGCCCGCCACGTCCGGCTCGCCGATGAGGCCGTGCTCTTGGGCCCGGCACCGGCCAAGGAATCGTACCTGCGCGTCGAGGCGCTGCTGTCGGCCGCTGCGGCAACCGGGGCGGGAGCCATCCACCCCGGCTACGGCTTCCTCTCCGAGGATGCCGGCTTCGCCGAGGCAGTCGAGGCAGCCGGGCTGGTCTTCGTCGGTCCCACCCCGGAGCAGCTCAGAATCTTCGGCACCAAGCACACGGCACGGGATGCCGCCCGCGCTGCCGGCGTCCCGATGATCGCCGGCTCCGGCCTCCTCGCAGGCGTGGACGAGGCCGTACTGGCAGCCCGGGACATCGGCTTCCCGCTGATGCTCAAGGCCACCGGCGGCGGCGGCGGAATCGGGATGACCGTCTGCCGCACCGAGGACGAACTCACCGAGAGCTACCCCCGCGTCGCGCGGCTGGCGGATGCAAGCTTCAGCACGGCCGGCGTCTTCGCCGAGCGGTACGTCGAGCAGGCACGGCACGTGGAAGTGCAGATCTTCGGCGACGGCGAAGGCAGGGTTGTGAGCCTCGGGGACAGGGACTGCTCGCTCCAGCGCCGGCACCAGAAAGTCGTGGAAGAGGCACCCGCCCCGGACCTTCCCGAATCCCTCCGCGACGAACTGCACCGCAGTTCGCGGGCGCTCTGCGCATCTCTGGACTATCGCTCGGCCGGGACCGTGGAATTCGTCTATGACCCGGTCCGCGAGCACGCCTCGTTCCTCGAAGTCAACGCCCGGCTTCAGGTGGAGCATCCCGTCACCGAAGCCATTACGGGTGTGGACCTGGTCGAGTGGATGCTCCGCCTTGCCCAAGGCGGCACCGAAGCAAACTCGGTGCTGGGCGGCCGGCCGGACAGCATTCCCGTGACCGGCTACGCCGTGGAAGCCCGCCTTTATGCCGAAGATCCGGCCCGCAACTTCCAGCCCAGTTCAGGGACCGTGACAAACGCCGTCTACCCCGCAGCCGACGGCGTGCGCGTGGACGCATGGGTGGAAACGGGCAGTGAGGTATCCACCAACTACGACCCCCTCCTTGCCAAGATCATCACCACAGGCGCCGACCGGCACCAGGCCTTCGACAGGCTCGGTGATGCGCTGAAGAACACCCGGATCGACGGCATCGAAACCAACCTCGGAATGCTCCGCGCAGTAACCGGACTGCACGCGGTCCGGAGCGCGGAACATTTCACTGGAACCCTGGATGAGCTGGGTGACCCGGAACCCCGGATCACCGTGGAAAGGCCTGGGCTGCAGACTTCGGTCCAGGACTGGCCCGGACGGGTGGGCCTGTGGCAGGTCGGTGTCCCGCCCAGCGGTCCTATGGACGACCTCTCTTTCCGGCTCGGCAACGAGGCGCTGGGCAACGCGGAGGGCGCGCCCGGGCTTGAGTTCACCATGACCGGCCCCTGCCTGCGCTTCAGCCACAGCACCACCGTGTGCGTCACCGGCGCGGACGTGGTGGCTACCGTGGACGGTACCGAGATTTCCGCTTGGGAACCAGTGACGGTGCCCGCTGGAGGCACGCTTGACATCGGCACGGCCGAAGGATCTGGCCTTCGCGGATACATCCTGTTCCAGGGAGGGCTTGACGTGCCCCGGTATCTCGGCAGCGCCTCAACGTTCACCCTGGGCCAGTTCGGCGGCCACGGCGGGCGTGTACTTCGCGCCGGCGATGTCCTGAGGGCAGCGACAGTCGACGGCGACGACGCTCCGGCCGTTGCTTTTGGCGGGTCGGGACTGGCCGGCAGAGTCCCCTTGGACAGCCGGCCTGCGCTGACGTCCGAATGGGAATTGACGGTAGTCGAAGGACCGCATGGCGCGCCGGAGTTCTTCCAGCGCGAGGACATCGAGGACCTGTATTCGGCCAGCTATGAGGTGCACTTCAACTCTGCCCGGACCGGTGTGCGCCTGATCGGCCCTAAACCCCGATGGGCGCGGGAAGATGGCGGCGAAGCCGGGTTGCACCCCTCAAACATCCACGACACCGCCTATTCCGTGGGAGCCCTGGATTTCACTGGCGACACCCCCATTCTGCTGGGTCCGGACGGTCCCAGCCTGGGCGGCTTCGTCTGCCCGGTCACCGTGGTGAGCGCCGACCGTTGGAAGCTGGGCCAGCTACGTCCCGGTGATACTGTGCGCTTCGTGCCAGTGGAAGCCAGCCGGGCGCCGTCGACCAAGGATCTGGGTCCCGCCCGGCAGTTGGTGCTGCCCGGCGATCACGACTGGGCATCCGGGGCGGTGTCGGCCCCCGGTCTCCGTCGAGGAGACGGCGACGACGGCGTGCTGGGACGGGTGCCCCAAGCCCCGGGCCGGCCTGCTGTCACGTATCGCCGCTCGGGGGACGACAACCTGCTGGTTGAATATGGCGACATGGTCCTTGATCTCAGCCTGCGGGCCCGTGTGCATGCCCTGCACCAGCACATTGAAGGGCTCCGCTTGCCGGGGATCGTTGACCTCACCCCCGGCATCCGTTCCCTGCAGATCAAGGTCGACCCTTCGGTGCTTCCGACCCCGAAGCTGTTGGGCCTGGTGCAGGAAGTCGAGGCTGCCCTGCCGGCAAGTTCAGAGCTGGTGGTGCCCAGCCGCACCGTCCGTCTTCCGCTGTCCTGGGATGACCCGGCCACGCGCGAAGCCATCCAGCGCTACATGGCCGGTGTCCGGGATGACGCTCCCTGGTGCCCGTGGAATATCGAATTCATCAGGCGCATCAACGGCCTGGACTCTGTGGACGAGGTCTTTGACACGGTCTTCAACGCCGAATACCTGGTCCTCGGCCTTGGCGATGTCTACCTTGGCGCCCCGGTAGCTACACCGCTGGACCCCCGCCACCGTCTGGTGACCACCAAGTACAACCCCGCCCGGACCTGGACACCGGAAAATGCCGTGGGAATCGGCGGTGCGTACATGTGCATTTACGGGATGGAAGGCCCTGGTGGATACCAGTTCGTGGGCCGTACCACCCAAGTGTGGTCCCGTTACGCCGATTCCGCGCCGTTCGAGGCCGGTTCGCCCTGGCTGCTGCGGTTCTTTGACCGCATCTCCTGGTACCCGGTCAGCCCCGAAGAACTGTTGGACCTGCGGGCCGACATGGCCGCGGGCCGGGGCCACGGAGTGGAGATCGAGGAGGGCACCTTCTCCTTGGCGGACCATGAGGACTTCCTTGCCCGGAACAGCGACTCGATCGAGGTGTTCCGCGCGAAGCAGGCGGCAGCGTTCACCGTCGAACGCCAAGCGTGGGCCGACGCTGGTGAGTTTGACCGCGCCGACGCAGCAGCCGCCGTTATTCCGATCGCCGAAGAGCTGGTGGTTCCCGAGGGAGGAACGCTGGTTGCCGCGCCTTTCGCCGCGAGCGTGTGGAAGGTGGATGTGGCTCCCGGTGACCGGGTCGCCAAAGACCAGCCGCTGGTTTCGCTGGAGGCCATGAAAATGGAAACGGTGTTGGTTGCCCCGTGCGACGGCGTGGTCCAGCAGGTCCTGCCTGTGGCAGGTTCCCAGGTGGTGCAAGGCGAGGCCCTCGTGGTCATTGCACCACCGGCGGACCAGAACGCAACCGGGCACTCCGACGTGGTTAGCGACGAACTGGAAGAGGCTGCAGCATGAGCACCGTACCCGTAAGCCGATGCGCCACCGAGCGTGTGCGAGCAGCACTGGCCGCCATCGACGCCGTCGACAGGCCGGAAATCTGGATTGCGCTGCGCCCGGCGGATCAACTTCTGGCCGAGGCCGGCCGTATCGACACTGCAGTGGCCGCCGGCGCGGACCTCCCTCTGGCCGGAATGCTCCTTGCCGTGAAGAACAACGTTGACGTGGCGGGGATCAGCACCACGGCGGCATGCCCCGGGTTCGCCTACATGCCGGAGCAGGACGCCGAGGCCGTAGCCCGGCTGCGGGCGGCCGGGGCCGTGGTTCTCGGCGCCACCAACCTGGACCAGTTCGCCACCGGGCTGGTAGGGACGCGAAGCCCGCACGGAGCCGTCCGCGATTCCCGCCGACCCGACCATATTTCCGGCGGTTCCAGTTCAGGCTCCGCCGTCGCAGTGGCCCTGGGGCTCGCCGATGTTGCGATCGGCACGGACACCGCCGGCTCGGGACGGGTACCCGCCGGACTTCAGGGGATTGTGGGCATCAAGGCCACACTCAACGTGGTTTCCACCGCCGGAGTAGTTCCGGCATGCCGCTCGTGGGACGCCGTCACTGTGTTCGCCCGGGACCTGGCGACAGCCGAACTGGCCATGGGAATCATGGCAGGGAACGCACGAACCTGGCCGTCGGACGCCAAGCTTGCCGCACCGGCCCGGCCACGAGTTGCCTATCCATCGGCCTTGCCGGAACTTCCGCAAGATTGGGCTGATGAATTCGGCCGCCAGATTGCCAGGCTTCAGGCTTCGGGAGTTGATGCGGAGCCCATCGAGTTCGACGACTTCCTTGAGGGCGCGCGTCTGCTTTATGACGGCGGTCTGGTGGCTGAGCGCTATGCCGCCGTCGGAGCATTTGTTGCCTCCGCTACCGCTGACTCCGGCAATTCTGACGGGTTGGATCCCACCGTGGCCGGAATTGTCCTCCGGGCTGGCGAGGTCCCTGCCCACCGGTACGTTTCGGACACCGGCAGGCTCAACGACCTCAAGAGCCAGGCAATGGCGCATTTGCGGGGCTTCGATGCACTGATCGTCCCCACAGCACCTTTCCACCCGAGCCTCTCGGACGTCGCCCGCGACCCTGTCGGAGTGAACTCGAAGATGGGGACTTACACCAATTTCTGCAATCTCTTCGACCTGTGCGCTGTCGCCATACCGGCCGGGGAATTGGACGGCTTCCAGTTCGGGCTCACCGTTGTCGGGCGAACGTTCGAGGATGCGGTTGCCGCTGACATCGCCCGCAGAATCGAAACAACGCCTGCCCCACCGGCCCAGTTCGCGGCCGGAGCCGTCCAGGCGCCCCCGGCCGGCCCCCGGAAACCATGGCCGGTGCGGGCGGGCGCCTCCGCTGAGCCGCTCGTCGTGGTTGGGGCACATCGACGAGGGCAGCCCCTGTCCCACGAACTCGAAACCTTAGGTGCCGCCTGGGACGGGGATGTGCGTACGGCGGCCTGCTACCGCATGGTCGCACTGGACACCCAGCCACCGAAACCCGGGGTGTACCGGTCAGAGAACGGGGCGGAGCTCGTGGCAGAGCGCTGGCTGCTGCCGGAAGCGGCGCTGGGACGGTTCCTGGCCGCGCTGCCCGAGCCAATGCTCCTGGGTTCCGTTCGTCTGGCAGACGGTACTCGCGCTGTCGGCTTCGCCTGCGACGCTGTGGCTGCCTCCACTGGCCAGGACATTACAAGCTACGGCGACTGGATCGCTGCAATGGCGGCCGGATTGGAGGGCCCAGGGCAAGACGCCCGCGGTAGCCTCCGGGACTCGCTCCTGACCGGGTTCACCCGGGGTCGCGAGTCAAACACCACACGCGGCTAGCAGTGGCTGCAATCCTCGGATTACAGGAACCTTGAGGCCAGCCCACAGATCACAAACCCATATTCAGATTCCCCAGCTCTGACAGGGGTGGAATGAAACGATCAGAAGAAGATAACCAGCTGGTGGCCACAAATTAGTTTCAGATCTTGCCTTAGCCGCCCGGTGAATCGTCCAACGAACCCGGCGGGCGATGCGGAGCGCCAATATTGGTGGCTGCTCCCCGGTGACGCCGCATACGCGATACCGGAAAATGCCCAGTTAGAGGGCGGAGTGATTCAGTCTCCGGCCGTCGGTTCGTCCAACTCCGTCTGATTGCTCCGATATGGAGATTTGCCCAAACCTAAACGACAGGACGCTCTCCGACGTCTCACGCGCCACTGTCTACCGCGAGCTCCAACGCGCGCAACATTTAGCGCTGCGAAAATGTGGGATCAGAGGTGCCAGCGACGGTGCTTTGCCCGGAGCCGCGAAAGCGCTCGGGCACCGTGTCGTTCAGTGAGAAGGGGCCCCACGCGTCGCTCTTGGGCAGGGTCTCGTCGATTTCATGCCACCGCTCCCATGCCGCTTGGCGCGTGACCCCGAGAGCGGTGGCGATCTCTGCCCAGGACAGGCCCGCCTTCCGTGCGTACTTCACGGTCGTGAGTTCGGTGTGGTCGCACGTCTGGCGGACCTGCTGGATAGCCCTCAGGGTGGCGATTACCTCCGCCTTCCAGCTCTGTGGGCTCGACATGGACGCTCCCGTGGATCGAGGCCCCTTCATTGCCCTATGGACGGTTGGCCCGCCGCTGTATCTCGCCATAACGTCAGCGTGTCCTTACGACGGCAACCTGTCAAGGCACCTTGGCAAGGTCCCATAAGATCCAGCACCGCCCGAGTGTGGAGCGCCCGGTAAGGATCGGCTTAGGTGCACCAGGGCTGCCATTTAGCGCTGCAAAAACACCGCCACTTACCACTGCGATTCACAGCAATTGGGCCAATTTCCCCGCCCACGCACTCTTGCCGGACCCGGAAGGCCCAGCAATGCCGACTATCCTGATGCCACCAACGGCCGATGCACTCAGCACGGCGTTCCGGATGGCCTCCAAAGTGTTGTTCACGCGACAATCCTTCGTGCCAATTGGATCCAGCTCTCTGGCTGACCGGCCAGCGCTGTTAGCGCAGCCGGATAGACCAGCGTTGGTCTTCGCGCCATTCAAAGCTGATCGTCATGCGAACAGCATTCCAGACGCTCTTGGGCGCCGCTCCTTCACAGCACCTTTGAGAGGAACGCCTTGGTCCGGTCCTGCTGGGGATTGCCCAGCAGCTCACGGGGCGGGCCCGCCTCGACCACCACGCCGCCGTCCATAAAGGCGATGGAGTCCGCCACTTCGCGGGCAAAGCCCATCTCGTGGGTCACCACGATCATGGTCATGCCACTCGTGGCCAGTTCCTTCATAACGTCCAGGACCTCACCCACGAGCTCCGGGTCTAGGGCACTGGTCGGTTCGTCGAAGAGCATCAGCTTCGGATCCATGGCCAGGGCCCGGGCGATGGCCACGCGCTGCTGCTGCCCGCCGGACAAGTGCGCCGGGTAGTGATCCGCCTTGTCCCCCAGCCCGACGCGCTCCATCAGCTCCATGGCACGCAGGGTGGCCTTGGCTTTCGGAATGCGTTTGACCCGCATCGGCGCCTGGATGATGTTTTCCAGCGCCGTCATGTGCGGAAACAGGTTGAACCGTTGGAACACCATGCCGATGTCGCGGCGCTGGAGCGCTGCTTCCTTGGGCTTGAGCTCATGAAGCTTGTCGCCCTTTTGCCGGTAACCCACCAGCTGCCCCTCCACGAAGAGCCGGCCGGCGTCGATCTTTTCAAGGTGGTTGATACAGCGCAGGAAAGTGGACTTGCCGGAGCCGCTGGGCCCCACGATGCACAGCACCTCACCGGCCTGCACTTCCAGGCTGATGCTGCGCAGCACGTTGTTGGAACCGAAGCTCTTGGAGATCCGGTCCGCGGTCACCATCGGAGTAGCGCTCATCCTTTGCCTCCCAAATCATTGCCCATTGGCGCAGCAGTCATTGCCGCCGCCCCAGGATCACTTTCCGACGCCGGTCCCGCCTGCCGCCGTCCCGTTCCGCGTGAGAAACGCTTCTCGATGAAGTGCTGCCCCACCATCAGGACAGACGTGAACAGGAGGTACCAGATCGATGCCACGATGAGCAGCGGAACGGGGGTGAAGGTCACCGCGGAGATGCCGCGGGACACCCCGTAGAGGTCGATGCTGAGCGGAATGGCCGCTACGAGCGAGGTGGTTTTGAGCATGGAGATCACCTCATTGCCTGTGGGCGGAATGATGATCTTCATGGCCTGCGGAACCACCACGTAACGCATGGTCTGGCCCCATGACATGGCGAGCGCCGTCGACGCCTCCTCCTGGCCCTCATCCACGGACAGCAGTCCCGCGCGGACAATCTCGGACATGTAGGCGGCCTCATTCAGCGCCAGTCCGATCACCGCGGTGATGTAGAGGTTGGTGAACACGTCGTTGGGAATGGTGATCCACGGCGTCATGAATGGTATCCCGATGGTGAACACGGGGTAGATGAGCGCCACGATGCCCCAGAACACCAGCTGGACGTAGACCGGGGTCCCGCGGAAGATCCACAGGTACAGCCAGGCGATGCTCTTGACCACCGGGTTCGGCGAGAGCCGCATGATGGCCAGAAGGAGCCCCAGGACGATAGCGCCGATCATGGCGTAAATGGTGAGCGTCAGGGTCACCCAGGCCGCCTGGCTGATCCGGCGGTCGAAGAGGTACTTGCCCACCTCCGCCCAGCCGTAGTCGGGCCGCTGCGACGCATCCACGATGAACAGCGCCAGCAGGAACACCAGGACGACGGCGATCGAGATCCGCCAGGGGTGGCGCAGGGGAACGGCCACAATGGCGTCCCCCTGCGCTTGAGTTCCGCCGGTTGCGGGGTTGGGCCGCGCCACGGCGGCATGTTTGGGAAGAGTCACGGCTGGTTACTTGGCCGACGACGCCACGTTGAGCGCCGCCGTCTTCACGCCGCCGCTTTCCACGCCCCATTTGGACAGGATCCTGTTGTAGGTGCCGTCGTCGATCAGGGCCTGCAGCGCCTTCTGCAGCACCGGGGTGAACGCGCTCCCCTTGTCCACCGGAATCCCGTAGGGCGCCACTTCAAAGGCATCCCCCGCGGTCTGCAGCTTCTCCTTTGTCTGCGAGATCGCGTAGAGGGTCACCGGCGAGTCCGCACTCATGGCGTCCACCTGGCCCACCACCAGGGCGTTGGTGGCCTGGTCCTGCGCGTCGTACTTGAAGATCTCAATCGCGGGTTTGCCCGCATCCGTGCACGCCTTGGACTTGGCCGGCACCTCGTGGGTGTCCTCATAGGTGGTGGCCTGGACGGCAACCTTCAGGCCGCAGGCGTTGTCCGGGTCCACGGTCTTGCCCTTCGGCGCCGCCCACTGGATGCCCGCCGAGTAGTAGTTCACAAAATCCACCTGCTTTTCGCGTTCCAGGGTGTCGGTGAACGACGACATGCCCATGTCGTCCTTGCCCGCCTTGACGGACGGCAGAATGTTGTCGAACGTGCCGATATCAAAGTTGACCTTCAGCCCGAGCGAGGCACCCAACGCATTGGTGAGGTCCACCGACCAGCCGGCCGGGGCGCCGTTGCCATCCTTGAATTCGTTGGGCGGGTAATTGTTGGCCATGCCCACGTTCAGGACGCCCGCGGATTTCATTTTCTCCGGCAGCAAAGCCGCAAGTTCCTCATTCTTCTGGACTGCGGTGTCCGCGGAAGCAGACGCTTTATCCGCCGCCGCCGGCGCGCTGTTGTCCACACAACCCGAAAGCATGAGTGCTGTTGCAGCGGTCAGGGCAGGGATTAGATAGCGGTTGCGCATTGGATCCTTAAGTGGTTGAAGATAAAGGTCCGGCACCGCGAAAAATGTGCGATTCCTCGGGATTGCGAAATCAGTGAGGAATTCAGTGGGGCGGCATGGCACCCGTCAATCGGACCGCATTCCGTAAGTCACGGATAGCTTCCGGGCCTCTGGCCTTCAACTCGGAGATAGTGGATGCGCCTACCAGCGCCATGCTAGGCGCAATTCGTTGGAGAAAAGGCCTGGACACGGCTCGCCCCCGGAATGCGCAGGCCGCCGCTAACGCCCAGCAAGCCCGCCCAGCACCACGTTCACCGGCTCCTGCCCGGCCTGCAACAAACCGATTTGCTTCCGGATCAGCCGCGCCACCCGCGGCAGCATGGCCGAGCTGGCCCCGCCCACGTGCGGGGTGATGAGGACACCGGGCACGGTCCACAGGGGATGATCGCGCGGCAGCGGTTCCGGATCCGTCACGTCCAGGGCGGCCCGGAGCCTGCCGGACGACGTCTCGCGCAGCAATGCCTCGGTATCGGCCACCGGCCCGCGGGCCACGTTCACCAGCAGTGCGCCGTCCGGCATCGCCGCCAGGAACCGGGCGTCAACCAGGTGCCGGGTCTGCTCGCTCAGGGGAACACTGACCACCACAATGTCGTGGAGCGGCAGTTGCTCATACAGGGAATCAATCCCGTGGATCCTGCCGCCCTCATCGTCGCGGCCGCGGCTGGCCAGCCGCGTCACCTCGGTCTCGAACGGCAGCAGCCGGGCCTCAACCGCCTTCCCCACTCCCCCATAACCCACCAGGAGCACCCGCCTGTCGGCCAGGCTAGGGCGCTCGCGGTGGTCCCAGGTTCCCGTCGCCGAATTCCGCACAAAGTCCGGGATCCCCCGCTGGCTGGCGATGATCATGCCCAACGCAAGTTCCGCCGTCGACGTCTCATGCACTCCCGCCGCGTTGGCGAAAAGGCACCCCGCGGGCAGCACCGCCTCGACGCCGTCGTAACCGATCAGCTGGCTCTGCACCAGGCCGACGCCCACGGAGTCCAGCGCAGCCAGCGCCCCCACCCCGCCCATGTAGGGCGGCACCACAATGTCGAACTGCTCCGCCGGCGCCGGGCCGGTCAGGTCCCACAGGAAGAGTTCGACGCCGGCGGACGGCTCGAGTGCGTCCACCAGGTTCTGGCTGGGCAGACTCACCCGTAGTTTCGGTGATGCGGGCAAACCGGACATGGGTGCTCCTTCTCTCGACTTTCCTGCCAGTTAACCAGCCCAGCGCTACCGGTCGGTCTTGACCACCGTGAACAGCACCGCCGAGTCCTCTTCCGCTTCCAGGCTGTGCAGCCCGTCCGGCACGATCAGCAGGTCTCCGGCTTTGCCCTGCCACGACTCCCCGCCAGCCCTCAGCCAGACCGATCCCTTCAGCACGTAGACCGTTGCCTCGCCGGGGTTCTGGTGCTCGCTGAGCTGCGTGCCGGCACGGAAGGCCATGACGGTCTGGCGCAGTTTCTTCTCATGCCCGCCGAACGCTGTATCGGCTGCCCGCCCGCTCGGTGCCGCAACAGCGGCAGCGATCTGCTGACGGGCCAAAGCCTCAATCGATATCTTTTGCATGACGCAACCGTACCTACGATTGACGGCGTTGCCGAGGGCCGTTCACTCACCGTCCTGCGGTGCTACCCGTGCGTGACGGCAGCCCCCAGAAGCCCGAACAGCGTTCCGGCCGCCAGGGCAATGAGGGCGCGCCTCCGCGTGGGATACAGCCAGCGCACTGCAAAAACAGCCACCGTGAGAATCAACCCGTTCACCACGCTCATGGTGACCGCCAACCATTCGGTACCGGTGGACACCCCGAAGCCTCCACCGCTGCAGCCGCTGATCCCGCACCAGGCAAGACCCGCCACGAGCCACTGCGGAAAGCTCAGCAGGACAGCGAGGGGCACGGTCCACCAGAGGTGCCGAACGTTCCGGGTGACCCCGTGAATTGTCACCCCCGGAACCTGAGGCATAGCGAGAGGCCTGGCGGCTGGAACCGGCTTCCGGATGCTCAGGACCATCCACCGGAAGAGCGCTGCGTTGACCACCGCAAGGGCGAGGAATCCCAGGTAGTGGATAACCGTCGTCGGCCTCAACCCACCCTGCGGCGGCGGACCCGACGAATCAAGGAGGAAGACCACGGCGAAATACGCCGCCGAAACGGGCAGCGTCAGAACCACCACGGCCAGCCACAGCCGCTCCCGGAACACGGCATCCAGCCCCGTTTCGAAGGAACCGGTGACGAGCGAAGCCCCGACAGCGGCAACCGTCACCGCCAGATAAACGGCGACGGCGATCCTGGCCCAGCGCGGTAGCAACCCCTTATCCGGTAAGGATCCTGTCCGCATAGTCATGACCGGGCCCTCGCCGGACGGACCATGCGGATTTTGGGCAGCTCTTCCCACTCGGGTGGCAGCTGGCCGCGCGTGCCGTCAGGGCGAAAGCCGTGTTTGAGGTAGAAGGCCTGCGCCCGGGGATTGTTCTCCAGCACCCAGAGATAAGCCGGACTCTCACCGATGGCCGCGCTCAGCAACGCGGCCCCCAGCCCGCTTCCGTGCGTCCGCCGGAGTGTGTACAGCGAATACAGTTCCAGCGCCTCCGGGCCGTCCTCATCCCGTGCGGGACCCGAGTCGGCGAGACCCACCACTTCATGGTTGGCGTCCACGGCAATGATCCGCGGGTCGCTGCCGGCCAGGAATGGTCGATACTGTGCATCGCGCCCATGTGATCCAGGCCCGGCAGGACGCGGACGTCCCACCCGGCTTTGGTCAGGGACGCTTGATGCCTCGCCAGGGGCTCCCGATGGACACCCGCACTCCGCCCCAGACCGGTTTGTAGTCAATCTGGTCCTCGGCGCCGGCGAACGCGAGTTTGGGCAGGTCCCCCGGGAGCACTGCGGCGGAATCGTCAAAGTCCTGCAGCGCTTCGTACAGGGTGACGAACTGCTGCGTCTGCGCCTCGGTGGTCTGGACCGACACCGAATCCCAGTCGCCCGGTTCAGGTTCCGTGACCTGGCCTGCCGGTTCGCCGGCCTTTTCCACGGACATGGCGTGCGGGGCGCGGGTGACGGCCAGCATGCTTCGGTACGGACCCTCGAGCGGCGGGAACCCGCCCAAGGCGAGCGCCCGCAGACGGTCGGTGCGGAGTGCGAGCTGCAGGCCGCACAGCGCCAGCCAGGAGTAGCCGTAGTAGGCAAAACGGTCGACGCCGGCGGCATCGGCAATTGCCAGCAGATCCTTCGCGATGTTCCCCGGGGTGAAGCGTCTGCGGCGCCGGGTGGGCCATGCGGTGCGCTTCGTAGTACGCGGCTATCACCCGGTTGGTTGGTGCCAGTCCGTTGATGAGGTTTGGTCCCAGGTCCGGGTCCCCGCCCCACTGGCGCAGCGTCTCCGCCTCCGCCGCGGTGTGGGGCGCCAGGCTGACCGGCAGGAGGACTCCGGGTCCGTCTCCCTGAACCGTGACGGGGATGGTTGAGCCGTCATGGAGAACTGCCTCAACTGTTTCCGTGCCCATTGGCTGCCTCTTCCTCCGCGGTATTCACAGAGGGCATCCCCGTTCGTTGACACTCCTCTACGGCGGACGTGTACTTAAAATGGCGCCTGTGATTGCAGGGACAAATCACGAAGCGGCCCACGCTTCCGTGCGGCCGCCCTCAACACATGGAGGTCGAAATGGGACAGGCACGCGAGGTCATGGACCGCTTAACCACGGCCATGGCAGCAAAGGACAAGGAAACACTAGCGGGGTGCTACGCCGAGGACGCCGTGGCCTTTACTCCTGATGAAGGCGAGCTCACCGGGCGGGAGGGAATCACCAACTACCTCTTCCATTTCTGGGAAGCGCTGCCGGACGTCACGTATGAGTACGCCGATAAGCATGGGGCCGGGAATGTGGCTATCGATGAGGGTTTCGTCGCCGGAACCAACACCGGGCCGTTGAGCCTGCCTTCCGGCGAAACCCTGCCGGCCACGGGCAAACAGGTCAGGGTCAGAAGCTGCGACATCGCCAGGGTGGAGGGTGGCCAGATCACATCGCACCACTTCTACTTTGACCAGATGGACTTCCTGGGACAGCTCGGGCTGCTTCCGGAATTGTCCAAACACTGATCGGCGCCGGCCCTACTTGAGGATCTCGGCACGGCGCAGCCGGACGATGTCCTCCAGCACGTCGTTGGGGAGGGGATGCGCCGCCGTGAACCGGATGGTCCCTTTGGACAGGGAGTACCCTTCAAGCCGGCCGGCGACGGCGTCAATCACCGCCGGGGAAAACGGGAAGACGGAGAGGTGCTTGCCTGCCCGGACGACGCCCACGAGAGGCTTTCCCTCAAATTTCAGGGCCGGCATCCCGTAGCTCATCCCCTGCTCGGCCTCCGGCACAACGGCCCTTGCAACATCGATCACATGTTGCAGGCAGCCGCGGTCCGGCTCAGGAAGATCGGCCAAGGAATGTCAACGGAGCCCATGGCACCCATTCTATTCCTGAGCGTGACGCGCTATTCCTGAGCGTGGCGCGAGGGGCCGCACCTGCCTTCGCGGCAAGTGCGGCCCCTTCGTGCGCCAATCAGCCCTGCGGCTGGCTACTTGCGCTGGGAGATGTTGAGAATGTTCCCTTCGCTGTCCAGGAACCAGGCGGACTTCCCCCAGTCGTTATCCGCAACGCCGTTCTCCGTCTTCAGGCCGGGGAAATCGTAGTCTTCAAAGACGACCCCGCGGCCCCGCAGTTCCTCCATCTCGGCTTCGAGGTTGTCCGTTTCCCAGCCCATCTGGGTGTTCTTGGCCGTCCCGGCATTCTCCGTCTGGTAAATCAGGAAACCCGTTCCGTTGCCGCCGCTGTAAAACAGGCTGTCGTCCTCCATGGAATCGGACGGTTCCAGCCCCAGCTTGTCCCGATAGAAATCCTTCGCCCTGTTGATGTCCTTCGCAGCGAGAACAGCCATAACGGTTCGATCCTTGAGCATGATGATTTCCTTTGTGCCTTGCTTTCGCGTTGATGGCGATGCTCTCCCCCGGAGGCGGTTCCGGAACCCCGTTGTCCGGTGCCGCGTGGCCGCCCGTTACGCCAAGTGCCGGAGCGGCCACCTGGGACTCTCCTGCGCCGCGCCAGCCATCATCAGCGAGAGGATCCCCGAAGCCTATGTGGCCATTATGGAACTGAAAGGGCACTCGCGGATATAGGGGATTTCTACCGCTTCGAGCGTCCCTCCCGGAGGCCCCACGGATGCCGGGAACAAGTATGGCATCCGGGGCCGCTGTTGTTGCCGCACACTTAGCTAGTGCGTACTTTTGGTGTTGAAGAAGAATTCCTGATCGTTGATCCCTCCAACGGCAGTCCCCTGCCCCTGGCAGCAGACCTGCTGCGCCTCCAGGACCCGGGCGAACCGGCGGACCTTTCCACGCACCCGGCGCTCGCCGTCGAGCTTCACCAGGAACAGCTCGAAGTGATCACCCACCCGCACAGCACCCTGAGCGGACTCTCCGCCGAAATCCTGTCAGGCCGCGCCTACGCGGACTCGCTTGCCCGGAAAGTCGGCGCCAGAATCGCCGCGCTTGCCACGTCCCCGTTGGCAGTGACACCCCATTCCACCAGCAACCCCCGCTATGACGCGCTGCTGGAAAAGTTCGCCCTGACAGCCCGTGAGCAGCTGACCTGCGGATGCCACATCCATGTCTCCGTCGACTCCGATGAGGAAGGCGTCGCAATCCTGGACCGGATCAGGTCCTGGCTGCCGCCGCTGATGGCGTTAAGCTCCAATTCACCGTTCTGGGACGGCGCTGACAGCGGCTATGCAAGCTTCCGCACGCAGGCCTGGAATCGCTGGTCCTCGGCCGGGCCGACGGAAATCTTCGGCTCGGCGCAGGCCTACCACCAGCGCGTGGCGGACCTGGCTGCCACGGGCGTAGTCAACAACCCTGATTTTGACGCCCGCCTCTCCGCCCGCCACCCCACCGTGGAGATCCGGGTATCCGATGTTTGCCTCGATCCCCGCGACACCGTCCTGATCGCCGCCCTGGTGCGGGGCCTGGTGGAGACCGCTGCCCGGGAATGGAAATCCGGCCAGGAGCCGGACATGGTTCCGGCCATCATCCTGCGCCAGGGGGCCTGGCTGGCCAGCCGGTGGGGAATCCAGGGCGAACTGCTCCACCCGCTGACCCACAAGCCGGAGTCCGCGCGCAATGTCATCGCCGCGCTCCACCACCATGTCCGCGACGCCTTGGTCGAGGCGGGCGATGCAGCCTACGTCGAGGAATCCCTGCACCGGATCTTCGCCAACGGAACCGGCGCCAGGCTGCAGCGGCAGGCCTACGCGCGCCACGGCCGGCTGGCAGACGTGGTGAGCGACGCCGTCGTGGTTACCCACCAGGAACCCGCCATCTACGAGCCGCTCACCCCGGTTGACCTGTCACTTCTGGTCCCCAACCAGGTGGTTTAGCCACCAAACCTGATCGAGCAACCCCGCGCGCCTCGGAGTCGAGACTGTAGTACCGGTTGCGTCCGTCCTTCCTGGCACGCACCAGTCCGACGTCGGCCAGCACCATGGCTTCAGTGCCCCTCCCCCGGGTTGCTCTAATACTTGCGGTCCCCAAAACCTCGGATTAGCCACCAGACGTGATAGAGCAAGCCCGCGCGCCCTCGGCCTCGCGTCGGATTCTGCTCAATCATCAACTTCCACCCTTCGGGGCGGGCTGGATTTCCGGGGGCGCCCGCGTGCCGCCGTCGAATGATTGAGCAGAATCCGTCGGCCGCAAGCGGGCCGGGAACCGCGGGATAATGGAAGCATGAGCAATCAGGACCCGGATCCCTGGGCCGAATTCGACAGGCTCAAGCCCGCAGTCCCGGACCGTGTGGCTGGCTATCCCGGTGGCGAACCGGTGGGCTTTGGCTTCCGGACGGGTGTGCGCAGCGCCAACGTGGCCCTCGGCTTCGCCGTGTACGCGCTGGCGCTGGGAACCATGCTGGTCCTCACCGGCGCGGTGGTCTTCATCGCGCAGGGGCAGTGGCTGCTGCTCGGGCTGATGGTGCTGATCGAGGCCGTCTTCGTCTATGGATTCATCCGGCTGGCACGCCAGGCGCGCGACCGCCGAGTCTCCGGCTAGTCGCCCCTCCGGTCAGGCGGGCTTCTGGGCAGGCTGCGGGGCAGGCTTCTGACCGGGCAGTACGGCTAGGACCGCGCGGCGCGGATAGCCCGGGCCCCAGCTGCGCCGGCGGCCAGGATCACCGGGACCAGGCACATCAGGGTGACCACTGTGTTGGGGCGAAACGCCGCGCGGCCGCCGACGGTCCGGTACACACCCAGCGGCAGCACCATTCCGCCGCCACCCCCGCCGGAGGCACCGTCACCGGCTTCGCCGCCTCCCCCGAACCCGAAGGACACCAGTGCAACCGGGATGATTTCTTCCCCGCCCACCTGGACGGCCGGGCCATAGGCCTTGGTGACGCCAATGTTTTTGAAGGTGTCCACGAAGGACGAAAAGGAATCAGACATGACTTCACCATAGGCGCGCGGCGCGGCGATCACCATGGGTGAGCGGCCGACGTCGGGCCTTCCCCAGCGAGCGGCGCATTGCCCGCGACCCCTGCCTGCAATACTTCGGGGATGTCTGCTCCTTCAGCCGCGTTCGCCGAGAACGCCATCCGCCAGCCCGTGCGCGCCCAACACCTGACGAGTCGTTCATCCTCACGGACCAGGACACCATCGCCAGCGTCCGTCGCGCGCACCGGGAGGCTTGCGAGGCATCGCGCGAGGCGACGTCGTTGTTGGAGCTCGACGACGTGCTGCGCGGCAACCGCCGCGGCCCGCTCCCGCTGCATTGGGTGTACCTGCATGTGCTGCGGGAGTTCGCCCAGCATTGCGGGCACGCCGATATTCTGCGCGAGCAGATCCTCAACGGCTGACGCCGGGCAAGCGCCGGCGTCAGCAGCGCCGGGTCAAGCCTTGTTGACCGTCGCGGCGGCCGAGAGGGCGGCCAGCCCGCGCTCGAAGTCGCCGCCGACCATCTTGTCCATGTTCACGATCATGGCGAAAATCTTCGCGAGCCCCTTGTTCTCGCCGGTCATCCGCCACGTGACCTGGGTCCCGCCGTCGGCCGGTGTGAACGTAAACGTGGTGGGATTCACAGCCTTGAACGGCTTTGTGAACTCAAGGCGGACCTTGATACTCCGGGGAGCATCCGACTCGACGATCTCCATGTTTCCGCTGCCTGCTTTGCGGTTGCCGCTCCAGGCATACTTGGCCCCCACACCGGCGTCACTGCCCGAATACGAGCGGTTGAGTTCCCGGTCCACGTTCTCCCAGGGCGACCATTTGGTCCACTCCAGGAAGCTGTTGACCAGCGGAAACACGTGTTCCGCAGGGGCAGGAATAAGGGCGCTGCGAGTGACTTCGTAAGTTGACATGCCGCAATCGTAGGTGGAGGGAGCCGATATTCAGCGAGTCCCGCATGTGGCGTTCACCAAGTGTTCCGGAACCCGATACCTGTCTTGCGTACTGTCGCAGGATCGACGGCCGGAGGTACGGCCGCATCAGTGAAAGAGGCATCGATGACCACCGGAATCCACCAGCCCACCCTCAGCCGGCGGGCCGCGCTGGCCGCCGCCGGAACCCTTGGCGCGCTGGGACTGACAGTGGCCGCAGCAGCCGGAAGCTACGCGGCACCGGGAGCGAAGGCACCCAAGCCCACCCTCGCATTCCGCCCAGACGGCGGCTTCAAAGTGATCCAGTTCAACGACACCCAGGACGACGAGCAAACGGACCGCCGCACCATCGAGCTCATGGACAAGACCCTGGACGCGGAGAAGCCGGACTTCGTGGTGATCAACGGCGATGTGATCAACGGCGGCTGCGACTCTGAGCTGGAGGTCAAGCAGGCACTCAACCACGTGGTCCAGCCCATGGAGCACCGGCAGATCCCCTGGGCCGTCACGTTCGGCAACCACGACGAAGATTCCGTGGCACGGACGGGCATGACCGAGGCCAAAATGCTGCAGTTTCTGCAGACCTACGAATTCAACATGAACGGCGACTCCACGCCGGGGCTCACCGGGACGTCGAACTCGCTGCTGCTCGTGCAGTCGGCCAAGTCCAAGGAGCCGGCCTTCGGCCTGTGGCTCATCGACACCGGCCGATATGCCCCGGACGCCATCAATGGACAGGACTTCGAAGGCTACCCCGACTGGGACTGGGTACGCATGGACCAGGTCACCTGGTACCGCAGCCTGTCCATCGCCACCGAGCAGAAGTACGGCAAGAAGGTCCCCTCCCTCATGTGGGGCCACATTGCGCTCCACGAGCACCGCAACATGTGGTTCGCCAGCCTCGACTCGCGGACGGACGCCGATCACACCCGGGCCCGCACGAAGCACAACATCGTCGGCGAACGGAACGAGGACGAGTGCCCCGGCCCCATCAACTCCGGCCTGTTCAGCGCCTTCCTGGAACGCGGGGATGTGCTCGGCTACTTTGTGGGCCACGATCACGTCAATACCTACGTGGGCAACTACTACGGGGTGCAGCTCGGCTACGCCCCCGGAACCGGCTTCGGCGCCTATGGGCTCCCCGGCGCTGAACGGAATCGCCTGCGCGGCGCCCGGGTCTTTGAGCTGGATGAGAACCACCCCGGAATCTACAAGGACACCCGGCTGGTCTTCGCCAAGGACATGGGCATCGACCTGACGGCCAACGACCAGCCGATCGCTCCCCGGCCACTGGACCCGGCCCAGGCCTAGGGACGCTACCGTCGGCGAGGACTGGGTGCCGCTCCGTGTGGCTCCGGCGGGACTGGCGGGCGAGGGGGTGGGGCGGGCTATCCGGCTGTTGGCCGGTTTCTGCCGTCCCATCCCCTGTGCCGCAGGTTGCGGGTGGCCATCAGCGAGGCGCCGATGAACAGCACGCCCAGGACCACGGTGGCGACGCCCACGTAGAACCATCCACCCTGGCCGAAGATCATCAGCGCGACGCCCAGCAGGCACAGGCCTTTAGCTGTGATATCCAAGTACAGCTGCGCCTTTGGAGAGTCCATACTTCCACGATAAGCCCGGTGGCGGCATCGCACCCCGTGCGCTTTTCCTAGTCCGCCCGCTCGAAGCTACTGGTCAGGCGGACAGCGGCCAGGCCCGCGGCCGCAGCCCAGGCCTGCGGCGAACCTGCGTGATGGTACGTAACCGGCACAGGGAAATCCGCCCGCGAGAACCCGCCGAACAGTTCCGGCAAGCTGTTGCCAAAGTGCGCGGCCGCCTCCCGGATCCCCGCTGCCACGGCCCGTGCCTGGTCGGTCAGCCCGTAGGCTGCCATTCCCTCCGCGGCCAGCATGCTGTCATGCGGCCAGACGGAGCCGTTGTGATAGGACATCGGGTGGTAATAGTGCTGGCCTTCGGCGAGGGTCCGGATCCCCCACCCGGTGAAGAAATCGTCCCGGAGCAACCGGGAAGCGACCGCACGGGCGTCGTCGGCATCGAGGATCCCCGCCCACAGCAGGTGGCCGGCATTGGAAGCCAGCGCGTCAACCTGCTGGCCTTCACCGTCCACGGCCAGGGCGGGAAAGTTCTGGTTGTCCATCCAGAACGCGTCCCGGAACCGGAGCTTCAGCTCCTCGGCGAGCCCGTGAAGGGTGCCTGCCCAGGCCTGGTCATCCCATTGCTCGGCTGCAAGGCGGGCGCATTCCCTGAGGCCGCGCCAGGTGTAGCCCTGCACTTCGGCAAGGGCGATGGCGCCCACCGGTTCGCGGCCGTCGGCTCCGGCCACGGCGTCGAACGAGTCCTTCCAGCCTTGGTGGAGCAGGCCCGCGGGGTCCGGGGTGTAGCGAACAAACCCGGTGTCCTTCAGGCCGCCGTCGCCGAGGATCCACTCGACGGCGGCCCGGGCGGGCTGCTCCAGGTCGCGGAGCAGCACGGGATCCTCCACTTGCCCCATCGCCATCAGGAACAGCGGGGTGGAGTCCACCGTGCCGTAGTAGCGGCCGTAGGGAACGGCACCCAGCTGGGCCAGCTCGCTCACGCGCACCTCGTGGACAATCTTCCCTGGCTGCTCCACCCGCGCCGGATCATCCGCTGTTCCCTGCGTTGCAGCCAACGCGCGGAGCACATCGCCCAGCAGCTGCGGGCATTCTTCACGCGTGAGCATCGACGCCAGCAGGGAATCCCGGCCGAAGAGCGTGAGGAACCAGGGCAGCCCGGCCGCGGGGATGGTCAGTTCGGGCTTGACGGGGCAGGGCATCAGCAGCGAATCAAGGTCTTTCAGGCTCTGGCGCGCCAAGGCGGTCAGCCCATCGCCGGAACGTACGACGGCGGCCGGAACCGTCGGGGGTGCCTGCCCGCCACTGGCGACCGCAGAAACAGTCAGGGCCTGCGTCTCGCCCGCTGCCAGCGCCAGATCCCAGGACAGGGCGGCGCCGACGAAGCGCCCGTCGGCAGGCTCCCTGCGGACCGTTGGCGGGATGCTCGCGGCCAGGCGGACGCCGGCCTGGAAGGTCCGGCCCCGGAAAGTGTGGCTGTAATCGAAGGCCAGCGAGCCGTCGTCGTGGACGTCCATGCTGCTGGCGGCGGCGCTGAGATCGAAGATCCGGCCGTCGGTGCGGACGGTGAACTGGTCCGCGAAGTCTGTGCCGGCCCGCAGGACCAGGCGGGCGGTGATTGGCTCCCGGCCAAGGTTGCGGATGCGCAGGGTATCGGTGAGGCCTCCGGCGTCCAGCTCCTGGGTCCGGAGGACGAAGAGGTCGTGCGTCTGGTTCCGCCGTGCCGCCGGACTGAGGGCGGTCTCGCGGCGGCCCGGTTCACGGACGCTGCCCACATCCCAGAAGGTGGAGTCGTTGATCTCCAGGATCCAACGGGACAGCAGGCGCGTATCGGCAATGTAGAGGCCTTCGGTTCCCTGCGCGGGTGCGTCTGCCCGGCCCACGCTTCCGTCGGCAGCGCCGCGCATCATGGCGCCGTGGGCCACGAGGACCGAGGCGGCGGACGGGGGTGCAACGGCGGTCATGGCGTGCTCCGATGATAGGTGGTTTCCAGGGCCAGCGCGGCGGTCCAGCTGAATCTGCGGGTCCCGTGCGCGGCTCCGGTCCAGGGGTCTACGTACTCGGGGAAGTTGTGCTCCGCTGCGAGCCTGCCGATATTGCCCCGAAGGAACGCCGCCTGGTCGGTGTGGCCAAGCCTGTCCAGCGCCTCCGCGACCATCCAGGACATGTTGAACCAGGCCGGGCCGCGCCAGTACAGGGCCGGATTGTGGTCCACGGCCGTGGCATCGTAGCTGGGCACCATCAGGGCGCGCCCGTCCATGAAGCGGGGTCCGTTCAGGGTCTCCAGCAGGGCGTCGGTGTGGACCTGTCCAGGCAGCAGGAGCGGGATCAGGCCGTTGATGGTCGCCTTCTTGACCACTGTTCCATCGGTGATGTCGCGGGCTGAGTAGCAGCCCAGTTCCGGGACGTACAGGTCCTCCAGCGCTTCGGTGATCTGTTGCGCCCGGTTTCGGTGGGCCTCGCCGGGCAGGCCCACCTCGGCGGCAATGTCCGCCAGGGCCAGCTCCGACACCGCCAGCAGCGTGTTGAACAGCGGATCCTCCATCAGGAACGGGTAGTCCGCATCGGCGTCGTCGCAGCCGTGGTCCCGGTAGCGCTCAGCCATCCAGAAGTATTTGCCGTACTCCTTCTGGCTGGGCCGCTCGCCGGCGTCGGCGTGCTGCAGGTCGGGCCGGTTCAGATCGGTTTTGTTGTCCGTCGGGATCCGTTTCATCACCGTGTCCCACAGCGGCGAATTGTCCGTGCCGGACTCCCAGGGGTGCACGATGCAGGCCAAGCCGGACCCGCCGCGGTCGCGGCGGCCGGACAGGTATTCGTGCCAGTGGACCAGCTTGGAATAGTTCCGCTCCAGGAAGGACCGGCGGCGGGATTCGGCGGGGTCGGCCTGGTGGATTTTCCAGACAGCCCACGAATGGTTTGGCGGCTGGACCAAGCCTGCTGTCTCCACCTGCTTCGGGGAGCCGGGAATGAGGCGGGACTGCCAGAACGATGCCCCCGGGGCGTAGTCCTCGTCCCGGTGGGGATCGAAGATGATCTGCGGCAGCCGGCCGTCATCCCACTGGCCGGCGAAGAGGGCATCCATCTCCTGGCCCGCGCGGCGGGGTGAGATCCGGCTGAGGCCCATGGCAATGAAGGACGAATCCCAGCTCCACTGGTGGGGATAGAGGCCGGCGGCCGGAACCGTGTAAGTCGTGCGCCAGTTGGCCTCCAGCACCGCCGTGGAGCGCGCGGCGATCAGCTCGGCCACTACTGATGACCCGCCGTCGCTGGTCCCCGAAACGGCCGTCACAGGTATCGCCCCAACAGGGAGGGCACCCGGGGAAGGACTTCCTCCGCCGGTCCGGACAGCCGGGATTCCAGGGCCACTGTGCCCTGGTAGCCGATGGATTTCAGCGTCGCACCAAAGAGGGCCCAGTCGATGTGCCCGGCACCGGGTTCGAGGCGGTTGGAATCGCTTGCTTGAATGTGGCCGATGTATCCGGCGGCGTCCTGGAGGGCCGCTGCAGGGTCGCTTTCCTCAATGTTCATGTGATAGGTGTCCGGAGCCAGGCGTACGGCGTCCAGGCCCACAAGCGTCAGCAGCCGCACGCCGTCGGCGAGGGTGTTGATCATGTGGTCCTCATAGCGGTTCAGGGGTTCAAGATAGATCTCCACCCCTTCGGCGGCCGCATGCTCGCCAAGCTCCGTGAATGATTCCACCAGCACGGCGGTGTCCTCTTCCTCGGAGCGCGACGGGATGAATGGAGGAAGGCGCTTGGAGAACATGCCGTAGGAGGCCGGCGTCATGACGCCCCGGCCGCCGATCTCGGCCATAACGCTCAGCTGCGATTTGAGCTGGACGACGGCGTCCTTCCGCAGTTCGTCGTCGAAGGCTCCGACAAAGTGGGGCATCTCCACGCAGGCGGTAGGCATGACCACACCGGCATCCCGGGCCCGGCGCAGTTCCGGCAGGCGCGCCTGGAACCGCAGCCCGCCGGCGGACCGCAGTTCGATGCCGTCGAAGCCCCAGGCAAGCGCTTGGTCGAATTTCTCTTCCAGGCTGGTACCGGGCAGGTGCTGCTCCTGGACGGTGATGAGGGTCATGGGAACTCCAATACCACCTGGAGGGCGGACTCCGGGTCCGTGTCCAGGAGTTCGTAGGCTTTGGCGGAATCCGCCAGGGAAAAGGCGTGGGTTACCAGCGCCGGCGCGTTCACCCGGCCGTCCGCGAGGTGGTCCACCACGGTCTGCTGCAGCCGGGGCACGGTCCAGCGGGAGCGGAGCCGGTTAGGAACGGAGCCGATCTGGGAAGCGAGGAGCTGAACCCGGTTATGGTGGAACTCCTCACCGAACCGGACACCGGCGGCTTCGCCCTGATAGAAGCCGGCGGCGATGACGGTGCCGTCGGCACCTACCGCCCGGGTGGCTTCGTGCAGTGCACGGTAGTTTCCGCTGAGCTCGATGGCCACATCCACGCCGGCACCGCTGGTGATGCGCCGGATGTCCCCTGCCAGTTCCGGGGCGGGGCCGAGGGCATGCAGGGCACCCCATTCGAGGGCACGCCGGCGGCGGGCCTGGATTCCGTCCACGGCGATCACCTTTGCCCCGTTAAGCACTGCGAAGCGGGTGGCAAGCAGTCCGATGACGCCCTGGCCAAAGATGGCCACGGTGGAGCCGGGGCCCAGGTCCGCGGCCAGCACGGCACTCAGGGCGATTGCGCCAACCCGCACGAACGCGCCGGCGAGGGGATCCATCCCTTCCGGCAGCACGTGGCCCCGCAGTGATTCTGCCGCGAGAACGCCCTCGTCCCGGTGGCCCCAGATCCCCCAGACCATGTCGCCCACCTGCACGGGAGGATCGGCATCAACGGTGTCCACCGCCTGTCCTGCGGGTGGCGCCAGCTCCACCACTTCGCCGACTTCGGAATATCCCCAGCCATCCAGCGGATACCCAGGGGCCTCCAGCCCGGGCTCGAACAGCCGTGACGCGGGGTCCCAGATGGATGTCAGGTAGGGGTTGGTGCCGCGGTAGGCAGTGAGCTCGGTGCCCGCCGAGATGCCGGAATAGATGGTCCGCACCCGCGCCTGACCGGCTTCGAGCGGAACGGAAGGCTGGTCGATCACGGCGACGCTGCGCGGCGCGGCCATGCGGAGGAAGCGGGACACTTCGGATCGATCCTTAGGTAGGTGAGGTGGCTAGGACTGTGATGCAAACGACATTAGCATAACAACTAGCCTACTTGTGTATAGACGTTAGGCAGAATCTGCAGTATCTTCATCACATGGTTTCCGACGCCTCCGCGAGTCAATCCCCTGCCCGCTATCGGGCTGTGAAAGTCGGGCTGGTGGGCGCCGGCCAATGGGCCGCAACCATGCACGCACCACTGCACAGCGCAGGCGCCGAGACCGAACTTGCAGGCGTGTGGTCCGCGAGCGGGAGCACCGCCGAGACGCTTGCAGCGAAGCACGGCGTGCGGGCTTTCGGCACGTTCGAAGAGCTGCTCGCGTCCTGCGAGGCCGTCGACTTCGCCGTGCCGCCCCCGGTGCAGGCCGAACTGGCCCCACGCGCCGCCGACGCCGGCCTGGCACTCCTGCTCGAGAAACCGCTGGGCGCCTCCTTGCAGCAGGCAGTAGCCGTGGCGGACGCCGTACGCCGCAACAAGGCGGCAAACGCCGTCGTCCTTACCAAGCGCTACCACCAACGGACCCGCAGCTTCCTCGCGGAGGCGACGGAACTGCGCAGCGAAGCGGCCGTCCTCGGCATCACCGGCACGTACCTCCACGGCGGATTCCTTGACGGAGGATTCCTCAACACCGGATTCCCGGCCGGCAAAGCCAGCCAAGGCTGGCGCGACGAGCTGGGCGTGCTGTACGACCTGGGCCCGCACCTGCTGGACCTCATGGAACTCGCCGCCGGACCGATCCAGGCAGTCCGCGCCGAAGGCAGCAAAGACTATGTCACGCTGACCACATTCCACCGTGACGGCGCCACCGGCCAGGCGTGCCTGTCCGGCTCCGTTCGGCTGCCCCGGCCCAGAACCACGCTCAGCGTCTATTCAACAGCCGGCAGCCTGGACTACACCACCGAGGGGATGGACCACTCCGAATGCTGGCCTGCCCTGCGGCGGGAGTTCGCAGACGCCGTCCGGCTGGGCACCCCGGTAACAGTCGATGTGGAGCGGGCAGTACACGTCCAGGCGCTGGTTGAGGCGGTGGCCCTCTCCGCCCTCGAACAACGGCGGGTCCCGCTGGCCGAGATCCTGCCGAACGCGTAATGTGGCGCGGTTTGCAGGCGCCGGGCCCAGCCAGGTGTCCGGGCCGGCGCCGCCGTACCGCATGTGCGGCACCATGCCGTTGTCCAGTTGCCCGGGCAGGACGGCGTCCAGTAGTCGGAGTGGACGGCCTTGCGGCCGAATCGCCCGCCATTATCCTTTCTCCGCGCCGGCAGTGAGGCCCTCGGTGAGGAGCCGCTCAGCAGCGAAGAAGATGATGATGATGGGCAGCGTGAGGATCACCGAACCGGCCATCAGCACGGTGGTGGGCACTTCAATGCTGCCGGCCAGCTGGGACAGGCCCAGCGAGACGGTCCAGTTGGAACGGGTGTTCACCAGGAACAGCAGGGCGAAGAGGAACTCGTTCCACGCGATCATGAACACGAACAGGCCGTTGGAAATGATGGCCGGCATGGCCAGCGGCAGGCTGATACGGCGCAGCACGCCGAGCCTGCTGCAGCCGTCCAGGGCCGCGGCTTCCTCCAGGCTGGTGGGAATGGTGTCGAAGTAATTGCGCAGCATGTAGATGGTGACCGGGATGACCTGGGCCACGTACACGATGAGCAGCGCCACCAGCTGGCCGCGCAGGCCGAGCCGCGTGAAGAAGGTGAACAGCGGGATGGCCAGCAGGATGCTGGGGAACAGATACACGGCCAGGAACAGCGCACTGATCTGGCGGCGGCCGAAGAAGTTCAGCCGGCTGATGGCGTAGGAGCCTGGAATGGCCACCAGCAGCGAAATCAGCACCGTTCCCAGCGCCACCATGGCACTGTTGCCCATGAACCTCAGGAAGCCTTGGCCGCCGTCCTCTTGCGGAGTCATGATGTTGCGGTAGGAACTCCAATCGAGTTCGCCGAACGGAATGGCCAGCGAGCCGGGATCGCGCAGCAGCGAGTCAAGGGGCCTGATGGAGAGGATGAACATGTAGTAGAACGGGAACAGCGTCACCAGCACCAGGCCCACGATCACTACCCAGCGGAGCACACCGAAGACCTTGGTCTCGATCACGTCCCGCGTCCAGCGCGAACCCTCCGGGGGCCGGGACGGGGAGGCCGGGCGTCTCGTTTCGACGGGGACAGCCATCAGGAGACCTCCTCTTTCTTGCCGAAGAATTTGATGTAGATTCCGACCATCAGGCCGAGGATTACGGCCAGCACCAGCGCCTGGGCAGACGCGGCACCGATATCGCCGCGCGCGGTCAGGAAGTTGAACACGGTCACGGCCACCACTTCGGTGCCGCCGCCACCGCCGGTGAGCAGGTAGATGTCATCAAAGCTGTTGAACGTCCAGATGAACCGCAGGACGGACAGCATGGCGATGGTGGGCAACAGTTGCGGAAGGATGATGTGGACAAAGCGCTGGATGGGGGTTGCCCCGTCCACCCTGGCGGCCTCCTCCAAGCTGTCCGGAATAGCGTTGATCCGGGCAGTGAGGAACAGGAAGGCGAACGGGAAGGACCGCCACATTTCAAAAACGATAACGGCAATCAGTGCTGTGGGGATTTCGAAGTTCAGGCCGAGGAAGGAGACTTCCCTGGCCCGCTCGCTGAGGAACGGGATGGATTCCTCCCAGCCGAGCAGCTGCTTTCCCCAATAGTTGATGAGGCCAAACTGCGGATCCAGCATGGTGGTCCAGGTAAATGTCACGGCCACGATGGGTGATACGTAAGGGATCAGCATGGACGCGCGGATCAGGGTCCTGCCCTTGAACGGCTTCCGGAGGGCCAGTGCCGCGATCAGCCCCAGGATGATCGCCCCAGCGGTGCCGAAGATGGAGTAGGCCAGCGTAGTGCCGAGCGACGTGAAGAAGCTGCTCGAGAACACGCTGTCGAAGTTGGCCACCGTATACGGGCCGAAGATGCCGGCGGCACGGATATTCAGGATCCGCACTCGCTGGAACGCAAGCAGCAGGGTCCAGAGGATCGGGAGAACCACCATGACCAGGACCAGGACCAGCGTGGGCGAAAGCAACGTAAGTCCGGCCCGCTGCTCCTCCCTGGCCATCGGTGAAAGCATGCGGCGCCCCCGCGGGCCGGCGGCTGATGCCGCCGGCCCGGCAGGAACGTCTTTTTTGACCGAACTCACTTCAGCGAACCCTGGATGGAGCGAAGGGATTCCGCGGCCTGCTTGGCTGCGGTTTCAGGATCGACTCCGCCGGAAGTGACGTCGCTGACCGCCTTGGCGATGGGCAGTTCGCCCAAGGCTGCGCCCACCAGGTCGCCCTGGCCCTGGGTGATGCCCCAGCGCTTCAGGTCATCCGGACCCTGCTCAAGGATTGAAAGGACGTCCTCGGAGTAGAAGTTGCCCAGAGGTTCTTTCCGGTCCACACCGGCGGGCATGGTCTTCCACTTGTCCGAGTATTCAGTCGGCTTGTCCGCCGTTCCCGCACGGACCGGAAGCCTGCCTTCGGGGGCGATGGACAGCCAGTCAACATAGCCGTCGGTCATAAAGTACTCCACGAACTTCTTCGCGGAATCCGAGGCAGAGTCCTTCATGACTGTCCAGGACACAATCTCGCCGAACTGGGCTGGCTGCTCGCCGTCGGGTCCCTGGATACCTGTTACGACGCCCGTGTTCTTGGCGAGGAAGGCAGGATCGGCAACGCACTCCGGGCACGTGGGCTTGGCGTTGTCACGCAGGCCGGCCATCTCGTCCAGGATGAAGGTGGACCATATAGCCATGGCTGCCTGGCCGGCGAAGTAGGAAGCGCGGACCGTGTCCACATCCTGGGCGCCCGGAACCGAGTACTGGGTCAGCATGTCGCGGTAGAACTCAAGGGCACCCACACACTCGGGGCTGTCAAAAGTGATGTCCCCCTGGGCATTGACCATTTCACACCCGTTGCCCTGCGCAATATGTTCGAAGGTCTGCTGGGTAAACGCCTCGCCGGGCTTATTGGCTGCCGCAAGGCCTGCGAGCTGCGGGGTGTCCAGCTTTTGCGCCGCTGCCTTGATGTCGTCATAGGTCTTCGGTGCCGCAATGCCGGCCTTGTCGAAGAGGTCTTTCCGATAGTAGAGGAGCTGCTGCCAGGAGGAGTCGGGGACCGACAGCTGCTGGTCGCCGTCCCGCGTCAGCTCGAGGGCCCGCTCGGAGAATGTGCTTGCACCCAGGCTCTCGATGACCGCCTTGTTGCTTGCGGGGTCCACCAGGTCGTTAGCGGCGAGCGTGCGGACCTGCGCAAGTGAAATGGAGCCGATGACATCCGGGAGGTCCCCGGCTGCAGCGGATGAGGTCAGGACCTGGTTGAACTGGTCCTCCGGCACGCCCACCAGGTCAACCTGAACGCCCGTGGCGGCGGTGAACTTGGCGATGATCTCCTCCGTTTTGGCGACGCGATCCGGCAGGGTGTCCGCCGTCCAGACGGTGATCGCCTGCGTGCCGCCAGTGGTTTGGCCGCCATTCGAACCTTCGTTGGGTGTGCAGCCTGCCAGCATTGCCATGGTCAGCGACGCTGCCGCAATCACGGCCACTTGTGAGCGGCCTCTGGTTCTCATCACTTCGATGCTCCTGTCTTCGGCGGCCCCGGAAACGGTGCCGCGGATTCGCGCGCTGGGCCCCCGTTTCCGTCTGGCCCGGACCGCTTCGGCCGGGCCAGCAAACAGGTACTGAAAAACTTCCCGGCCGTGAGCGCAGTCACAAAGCCGGGACTTGTGCCTAAAGGCTATCCAAATGTTGTCTAGCTGTCTAGCATTAGCTGCAGAGTCAATCGACACGGGCGCAAGCAGGTTGTGCCTCCTCCACCTCAGGAGCACCTAGGATTGCCAAAGTGCCTTTCAACCGTAGGAGCCGCAGATGTACGTGGGACCAGGGGACGTCCTTCAACTGATCCGGTCGGGTAAAGCCCGGACGCGCGGGGACCTCCAGGAGGAAACAGGCATGTCCCGCATGACGGTGGCACAGCGCGTGGATGCGCTCCTGAAGGCCGAACTGATCCGCGAGGCCGGCACTGCCAGGCCATCCGGCGGACGCCGCCCCACTGACCTGGCCTTCAACCTCCAGCACTCCTGCACGATTTCAGCGTCGGTTGAAACAACCTCCACCCGCGTCGCCCTCACCGACCTCAGCGGGGCCATCGTGGCCGATGAGCCCCTGGATATTGCGGTCGACGACGGACCGGAGAAAGTCCTGCACGGCATCATCGAAGCGGGACACAGACTCCTTAAGCGGTCCAAGACGCCGGCGTCGAAGGTCTCGGGGGTGGGCGTCTCCATCCCCGGCCCGGTGGATCCGCACACCCTCCGGCCCAGCCAGCCGCCCATCATGCCAGGCTGGGACGCCTACCCGATCGTGGAGTTCATCCAGGACGCGTTCCCGGTTCCGGTCCTGGTGGAAAACGACGCGGACGCGATGGCTGTCGGCGAATACAGCGCGGGCTTTGCCGGCGTCACCTCACTCTGCCTGGTGAAGGTTTCCACCGGCATCGGCACGGGGCTGGTCATCGGCGGGCAGATCTACCAAGGCGTCGACGGCGGCGCGGGCGACATAGGCCATGTCCGCCATCCTGCTTTCGCTGGGCTGCGGTGCCAATGCGGGTCCTTCGGCTGCCTGGCCGCGGGAGCCAGCGGAGGCGCCATCGCCCGCGAGCTCGCAGGCCTCGGCATCGAGGCTTCCTCAGGGCGGGATGTGCGCCAGCAGCTGCTGGCGGGAAACGTCGACACCATGCGGCTGACACACGAAGCGGGCCGGCGGCTGGGCGAAGTGATGGCCACCGTGGTGTGCCTGCTTAACCCCGCAGTCCTGCTCATTGCCGGAGACCTTGCCTCGTCCTCGCTGATCGGCGGCATCCGCGAAACGCTGTACCCCATGTCGCTACCCCGGGCCACGCGTCACCTTGACGTCCGGCTTGCAGCCCTGGGCGAAGACGCCGGAATCCGCGGGATGTCCTCCCTGTTGGTGAACCAAGTTTTCTCTGCTTCCGCGGTCAACGCCCGGCTCGGCTGAGCGCGGCCGGCAACTGACCGCTACGCCCGAGCGCGCGGGGCCAATGCGGTGTTCAAGAACTCCAGGTGCACCGGCGTGATGGCCACCGCGGCCACCGCGTAATCCGGGTGCTTGCGGACGTACTTCTTGATGAAGGGGCAGACCGGGACGATGGCGCGGCCCTCCTCAACCGTTTCATTGAGCGCCACCTTGGCGAGCTTGCCCGCAAGTCCCTGGCCGCCGTATTCCTCATTGATCACCGTGTGGTAGAAAATCCGCTGCGGCGAGCCGCCGCCGTCGTACTCCTTGTACACGGCTTTACCAATGACGTTCCCGCCGGTCAGCACTTCGAAGCGCTGGCGCTCCGGGTTGTGGCGGATGGTGACATCGTGCACGGGATCTCCTCGGTTCGGCTTCTCGTACAGCCTAACCTCGGTACCCCCCCGCCCTTATTTCGTCTCCCGCTAACAGGCCAGATTGAGCGCGTTCACGGCTGCTTCGGCCATCTCGAGCGACCGCCAGTCTTCGAAACCAACGGGGTCCGGGACGGGTTCACGGGCCACCGCCATGGCCACCTGCCGGGACCCGTCTGCGCTGATCAGCGCGAGTGCCGCATATCCCCGCACCACGCCGACATGGCCAAAATAGTCATTATTGGAGCACTCGTCGTACTGCCTCACAAGGCCAAGGCCGAACGTTTCGTACTTTGGATGATGCATCTCCTGCACGCTTTGGAGCGTCAGCAGGGTCCCTTTCTGCAGGGCCGCGAAATAGGTGTTGAGTTCCGGGACGGTGGAAATCATCCCGGTGTCGGGGGAACCGGTGTGGAAAGGAGCGAGCGCTTTGTCCTCCAGCTCGCCGGTTTCCGTCCGGGTGTAGCCGTGGAGCATCCGCTGCGGGCCCGGCTGCTCCCCCGTCATCAGGGTGTCCTGCAGCGCCAAGGGCACCACGTTGTCGTCGTGAATGACCTCTCCGATGTCCTTGCCCCGCAGCTTCTCGACGAGGAGGGCTGACGCCGAATAATTCGTGCCGGAGTAGCTGTACAGGCTGCCCGATCCGCCGGTCCAGGGCATGCCCGCAACGAACGACACACGTTGTTCATGGGTGAAGGGCCCGTCAACTATGTGGATGGGCGATACCCAATAGTCGGGCATCCCGGACCGGTGGCTGAGGAGGCTGCGTATGGTGATGGGTCCAGGCGGCTTGATGATGTTCTCGAAGTCCGGCAGGTACTTCTGGATAGGGTCATCCAGAAGGACTTTTCCCTCCTCCACCAGCTTCATGACGGACACCGCCACCATGGTGGTGGTGATGTCGCCGATATGGGTCTGGTCACTCAACTGCACGGGTTCCTGGGTTTCAAGGCTGCGGATGCCTTCGGCCGAGGACCATTCGCCCAGCCTTGACTTCAGCTGGATGATGACGGCCGTCGCTCCTCTTGCGCGCATTTCCTCGCTGTACTTTTCCAGCACAGCAACAAAGGCCCGCGTCTTCGGGGCCGTCGCCGTCGCCGTCGCCGGAGAGGATTGAACAGTCGGGGACTGCTGATCTGGCGGATCCGGGGCGCTGGTGCAGCCTGCGAGCGAGGCCAGCAGCGCGGCCGCTGCCACGGCGACCGCAAGGCCGGAGGAGCTGAATCCATGAACGACTGCCTGCACCCACGTCCCTTCACGGGGCCGGTCAGCAACTGAACTCCCAAGAGACCGCCAACTGCCCCGGCACCTTCGATATTCCTCAGGGCAAAACGGAGTGTCAAGGACGCTGCCGCAGCCCGGTGACGCAGCCGCCCAGGCCTTGTAGTGTCGTTGGCAATGGGCCAGGACTCCCCCTGCCGCCCACCAGCAGCGAACCGGCAACCTAGGAGCGAACATGACTGTTGACGAGAACGAAGCCCAGGTCCTGGACCAGTGGACCCAGCGACTGGCCCAGGCACTGCAGATCCTGGACCTGGAGGTGGATCAGGAACTCCTCCTTGATCTGGCCAGGAAGTCTGCCGGCTCGGTGATCCATGCGGCTGCACCGGTCACCACGTTCCTGGTGGGTTACGCCGCAGGGCTCGCCGCCGGCAACGGCAGCGCCGGATCCAAGGAAAAGTCGACGGCGGCAGTCACCCAGGCGGCCGACGTCGCCTTCCGGCTGTGCGAGGACGGGCACGACGGCGGCCCGGCGGCTGGGGGCTGGGCGGACACGGGCCAGTAGGGAGCCCCGGCCACCGGGTCTCGCTCCCCACCGTTAACCGGCTACCGGCTCCAGCCGGACGATCACTTCCTTCGACGCCGGCGTCTGGCTGCCCTCGGCCACGCTGTCCAGCGGCACCAGCACGTTGGCCTCAGGGTAGTAGGCTGCCGCGCAGCCGGCCGCCGTGGGGTAGGAGACCACCCGGAAGTTCCGCAGCACCCGCTCCACGTTGTCCTGGTACACGCCGTGGATATCCACGTGCTGCCCGTCGCTGAGTCCCAGTTCGGCGAGGTCCCCAGGGCTGACAAACACCACTTCGCGGCCCTTCTTGATGCCCCGGTAGCGGTCGTTGTTGCCATAGATCGTGGTGTTGAACTGGTCGTGCGAGCGCATGCTCTGCAGGATCAGCGTTCCGGCCGGCCGCTCCATATGTTCGAGCTCGTTTACGGTGAGCATGGCCTTGCCCGTCGGGGTGGTGAACGTCCGCGAATCCCGTGGCCCGTTCGGGAGCACAAAACCGCCGTCCTGCCGGATCTTCCGGTTGTAGTCCTCGCAGCCGCTGACCACGTGCGAGATGTGGTCCCGGATGAGGTCGTAGTTCTTCTCGAACCCGGCCCAGTCCGCCTGCACGGAGTCACCCACCACTTTTTGGGCCAGCCTGCTGACGATGGCCACTTCGGACAGCAGGCCAGGCGCCACCGGCTCCACCGTCCCGTGTGAGGCATGCACGGCGCAGACCGTGTCCTCCACGGACACAAACTGCGGACCCGATTCCTGCATGTCAATCTCCGTGCGGCCCATCGTGGGCAGGATCAGCGCCTCGGCGCCGGTGACCGTGTGCGAGCGGTTGAGTTTGGTGGAAATCTGGACCGAGAGCTCGGTGTTCTCCATCGCCGCGAACGCCGCGTGGGTGTCCGAAATGGCTCCCACGAAGTTACCGCCCATGGCCACGAAAACCTTGATGCCGCCGTCGCGCATTTGCCTGATGGTTTCGACGGCGTCGACGCCGTGTTCGCGCGGCGGTTCAAAGCTGAATTCCTTGCCGAGGGCGTCCAAGAATGCCGGCGGCATCTGCTCCCAGATGCCCATGGTGCGGTCGCCCTGGACGTTGCTGTGGCCGCGGATGGGAGAGGCACCGGCGCCGGGCTTGCCGATATTGCCCCGGAGCAGCAGAAGGTTGATGATCTCCTTGATGGTGGCCACACCCTTCTTGTGCTGGGTGATGCCCATGGCCCAGGTGATGATCACCTTCTCCGCCCTGAGATAACGGTCTGCGAGTTCGTCGATATCCTCGGTCCGCAGGCCAGTGGCCGCCAGCACGGCAGCCTCGTCCAGCTGGGAAAGGTGCTCGCGAAGCTCCTCCAGACCTTGGCAGTGTTCGGCGAGGAACGCGTGGTCCAGCACCGTGCCCGGATTCGCAGCTTCGGCGTCCAGGACCCGCTTGGAGACGGCCTGGAGCAGGGCCATGTCCCCGCCGATGCGGACCTGCAGGAACTGGTCGGCGATCTCCGTGCCGCGGCCAATGATCCCCTTGACCTTCTGCGGGTTCTTGTAGCGCATCAGGCCCGCTTCCGGCAGCGGATTCACGGCCACAATGCTGGCTCCCGCCTCCTTGGCTTCCTCCAAGGCGGTCAGCATCCGCGGGTGGTTGGTGCCCGGGTTCTGGCCCATCACGATGATCAGGTCCGCCTTGGCGAAGTCATCGTAGGAGATGGTGGCCTTGCCGATGCCGATGGTCTGGCCCATGGCCCAGCCAGAGGACTCGTGGCACATGTTGGAGCAGTCCGGCAGGTTGTTGGTCCCGTAGGCCCGGACAAACAGCTGGTAGAGGAACGCGGCCTCGTTGGAGGTCCGGCCGCTGGTGTAGAAGGCGGTCTGGTCCGGGCTCGACAGCCCTTTAAGCTTCTCGGCGACGATGGTGAACGCCTGCTCCCAGCTGACCGGCCGGTAGTGGTCCTCCCCCGCTGGCTTGTGGACAGGCTCGGTGAGGCGCCCCTGCATCCCCAGCCAGTACTCGGACCGCTGCCGCAGCTCACTGACCGGGTTCTCGGCCCAGAATTCGGAGCCGATCACCACCGGAGTGGCCTCCCAGGTGACAGCCTTGGCGCCGTTTTCGCAGAACTCGAACGTCTTGCGGTGCCCCGGGTCCGGCCACGCGCAGCTCATGCAGTCGAAACCGTCCTTCTGGTTCAGGGCAAGCAGGGTTTTCCCGGTCCTGACCAGGCCCATGTGCTGCACGGCCGGCTCCAACGAGTGGTAGACGCCCGGGACGCCGGCGGCCCACGTCTTGGGGTGGCCGCTGACCTCGATGTCAGCCTCGTTGGCCTCTTCTACGTGCGGGTTCTTGCGTGCCACGTTGCACTCTCCTTGGTTCAAGCTCACATCGGCAGCGCACCGGTTTTCAGCGCGGTGTGACGGTCCCAGTCCACCCTTATTAAGGGGGTCATCCAAGTCAAGCAGGACTAACGGCAAACGCCTAGGTAGGGTGGACTGATGGACGTCCCTCCCTTTGTCTGGACCCTGACCATCGCGGGAATTGTGGGCCTGCTGGCTTTCGATTTCTTCTTCCATGTCCGTAAGGCCCACACCCCCACCCTCAAGGAATCGGCCATCTGGTCCTCCATCTATGTGGGGATCGCCCTCCTCTTTGGCCTGGGCGTGCTGTTGTTCGGCGGCACCACTATGGGCACCGAGTACTTTGCCGGGTACATCACGGAGAAGGCACTGTCCGTGGACAACCTCTTTGTGTTCCTGATCATCATGGCCAGCTTCAAGGTCCCCCGTGCGGACCAGCAGAAGGTGCTGCTCTTCGGCATCGTGTTTTCGCTGATCGCCCGGACGGCGTTCATTTTCCTTGGCGCCGCTTTGATCAACAGCTTCGCGTGGGTGTTCTACATCTTCGGCCTGATCCTGCTGATCACAGCGGGGAACCTGCTCAAGCCGGACAATCACGACGGCGACTCCGAAGGATTGGTGGTCAGGCTCGCCAAAAAGTACCTCCCGGCGTCGGCCCATTACGATGGCGACAAACTCTTCACCCATGAGAACGGCAAGCGCGTCCTCACCCCGATGCTCCTGGTGATGGTTGCCATTGGCGGCACCGACATCCTGTTTGCACTGGACTCCATCCCCGCCATCTTCGGCCTCACGCAGAACGTCTTCATCGTCTTCACGGCCACCGCGTTCTCGCTCATGGGCCTGCGCCAGCTCTTCTTCCTGATCGACGGACTGCTGGACCGGCTGATCTTCCTTGCCTACGGTCTCGCCGCCATCCTCGGCTTCATCGGCGTCAAGCTCATCCTGCATGCCCTGCACGAGAACAACCTGCCGTTCATCAACGACGGCGAGCACGTCAACGTCATCGAAGTCAGCACCGGCGTGTCCCTGACCGTGATCCTGGGCGTCCTGGCGGTCACCGTCCTGGCCTCGATCTTCAGCCCCAAGGGCAAGGCCAAGAACGCGGTTTCCGGCGCCAAACGGCACGCCACCGAATACCTGGACCTCAACTACGAAACGGACATGGCGGAGCGGGACAAGCTCTTCGCCCGGATGGTCCGGGAGGAAGACCAGATCCGCAGCCTGCCGGAGAAGTACAAACGGCTTATCCGCAACGAAACCGAATTCATGGACCTCCTCCGCAAAGCCCACACCGAGCACGACGACGCGCAGGTGCGGGCAGCACAGGACTAGCCGGGGGCCTTATTGTCAGCCCCTCTTGCTAGATTCAAACCAGCGCCAGGGGAACTGCCCTCCGGCCAGGCACGTCAATGGGGAGGCCCCGTGTTTCTGCTCGATCCAGCCAGCGTTGATCCCGGTACTGTTGATCCGCGCCTCGCTGATCCCCGCCCCAGCGCGCAGCAGGACCTGGTGTTTTCCGCCAGCGATCTGGTGGCCGCCAGCGAATGTGAGTACCGCACGCTCCGCATCCTGGACGAGAAACTGGGCCGGTCCCCCAAGGCGCAGTTTCCCGACGACGAAATGCAGCGCCGTGCCGGGGCGCTCGGTGACAAGCACGAGGCCAAGGTCCTGGCCGGCCTGATCGCGCAGTACGGCGCTTGGGACGCCAGCCGCGGGGCCGGGGTGTACTCGATCGAGCGCGGGGAAAACACGCGCGGCGAGCTGCTGGCCAAGCACGCTGAAACGGAACTCGCGCTCCGCGCAGGGGCCGATGTCGTCTTTCAGGCAACTTTTTTCGACGGCGAATTCCTGGGCTACGCCGACTTCATCGTCAACGAGGCAGCCGGCACCGGCAATCCTGGACGCTACGAGGTGTGGGACACCAAGCTGGCACGGCACGCCAAGGTGGGCGCGCTCCTCCAACTCGCCGCCTACGGCGACCAGCTCATCGGCATGGGACTGGAACCGTCACCCCGGGTCACGCTGGTGCTGGGCGCCGTGATGGACGGCGATTACGTCCGCAGCCACCACTCCCTAGCGGACCTGCTGCCGGTCTTCCGCGAGCGCCGCGACCGCTTCCGCGCCCTGACCACCGCCCACCGCGAGGCCGGTTCGGCGGTGCAGTGGCAGCAGCCCGGCGTCGCGTTCTGCGGGCGGTGCAACTACTGCGCCGAGCAGGTCCAGTCCCACCGGGACCTCCTGATGGTGGGCGGCATGACCACCCTCCGGCGGAAGAAACTCATCGCCGACCACATCACCACCATCGACGCACTGGCGGATCTCCCGCTCAGCAAGGCCACCGGCTCGGTGGCCCGGCTCCGCGACCAGGCCAGGATGCAGCTGGGCCGGGACGTTCCGGACGGTTCCCGTACCTTCGCCAAGGACGGCGAGGATCACACCGTCACGTTCAAGGTGCTGCCGGAGAACGCCCTGGGGGAGATCCCTCGGCCCAGCCCCGGCGACATCTTCTTCGACTTCGAGGGCGATCCCCTCTGGCAGGACCCCGCCACCGGCAAGTGGGGGCTGGAGTACCTGTTCGGCGTCATCGAGGCGCCCGTGTTTGACGCTAACGCTGCTGACGCCCACGCCGCCGACAAGCCCGTGTTCCGGCCCTTCTGGGCGCATTCGCGCAACGAGGAGCGGCAGGCCTTCCTGGACTTCCTCGCCTACGTGGAAGAGCGCCGGGCCAGGCACCCCGACATGCACGTCTACCACTACGCCGCCTACGAGAAATCAGCGCTGCGGAACCTGTCCGTCACGCACCTCGCCGGCGAGGACATCGTGGACAACTGGCTCCGCGACGGCCTGCTTGTGGACCTCTACGCCACCGCCCGGCATTCGCTGCGGATCTCCGAGCCCTCCTACTCCATCAAGAAGCTCGAGCCCCTGTACATGGGCAGCAACCTCCGCTCCGGGGACGTCAAGGACGCCGGAGCGTCCGTGGTGGCGTATGCCGGTTACTGCGCCGCCCGGGACGACGGCGACGCCGCCGCGGCCGCCCACATCCTGGCCTCCATCTCCGACTACAACGAGTACGACTGCCTCTCCACCCTCCGCCTCCGCGACTGGCTGCTGGGTCTGCGCGGGACGTCTGCCTCACGCGCGGCGTCAACCGGAACAGCCGACGACGGCGGGCGGCCGGCGCCGTCGTCCGCCGTTGCTGCCCCGCCACCAATTCCGGAACCCGAACCAACACCGGAGGAACGCCGCCTGCAGGCCTACCTGGCCGGCCTCCCGGACAACCGGCCGTGGACCAACGACGAACGGGCCATCGCCATGGTGGCGGCAGCTACCGGATACCACCGCCGCGAGCGCAAGCAGTTCTGGTGGGAACACTTCGACCGCACCGAGTCCGAGATCGACCACTGGTCTGAGGACCGCAACGTGTTTGTAGTGGATACCGCGGAAATACTGACCGACTGGGAGCTCGCAAAGCCCACGGCCCGGATGCGCACCCGCACGCTGAGGCTGACCGGAGTCATGAGCGAAGGGTCGGAGTTCAAACCCGGGAGCACCTGGTGCCGGCTCTACGATTCCCCGGTCCCTGATGGCCTGGATGATCCGCTGGGAACCCCCACGGGCCGCGGCTTCACCTTTGGCACGCTGGTGACCGCTGTGGAGGACCACCCGCGGGTGGCCGGCCAGACCATGATCACCATCGAAGAGCGGGAAACAGGAAAGGTCCCCGCCTACCCGCATATTCCGGAGGCGCTCACCGAGGACCAGCCCATCCGCACCGCCAGCATCGAATCTGCCCTGGCCGAGCTGGCCCAGAGGGTCGGCGCCTCGGTCCCCGTCCTTCCGGAACACCCCGGCGTCGACATCCTGCGCAAGGTGCCGCCGCGCTTCCATTCGATGCCGGGTCCCGCCGCCGTCGGCAAGGACGCGGCCGATGCAGCGGACTACGTCACGGCGATCACCGCAACGCTGCTGGACCTCGATCATTCGTACCTTGCCGTGCAGGGCCCTCCCGGGACGGGCAAGACCTACGTCGGCTCGCATGTCATTGCCCGGCTGGTGGACCAGGGCTGGAAGATCGGGGTGGTGGGGCAGTCCCACGCAGTGGTGGAGAACATGCTGTGCACCGCGATCGAAACCGCCGGTGTGGATCCGGCGCGGGTGGCGAAGAAGCTGGCCGCCCCGCATCCCGTGCTGTGGCACCGCACGTCCGACGACGACGTCGCCGCGCTGCTCGCCTCCCCCGGCGGCTGCCTGGTGGGCGGCACCGCCTGGACCATGACAGGCAGGTCCGTCCCCGCTGGATCCTTGGACCTGCTGGTCATTGATGAGGCCGGCCAGTTCTCGCTGGCCAACACCCTGGCCGTGGCCCGCGCGGCCACGCGGCTCCTGCTCCTCGGTGACCCGCAGCAGCTGCCGCAGGTTACGCAGGGCTCGCACCCGGAGCCCGTGGACGAGTCCGCCCTGGGCTGGCTCGCTGCCGGGCACGCCACCCTCCCCGGCGAACTGGGCTACTTCCTGGCGGACAGTTGGCGCATGCACCCGGACCTGTGCCGGGCCGTGTCCGTCCTCAGCTACGACGGAAAACTCGAGGCTGCGCCTGCGGCATCCCTCCGCAGCCTCGCGGAACTGCCGGCCGGGGTGGAAACAGTCTTTGTGGACCACAGCGGGAACACCAAGTCCTCCGCCGAGGAAGCTGCCGAGGTGGTCAGTCAGGCCCAGCGGCACATCGGGCTGAAATGGCTTCCCGGCGACGACAAGCCGGCCAGGCCGCTGAACCCGGAAGACATCCTGGTGGTGGCCGCCTACAACGCCCAGGTCCAGCTGATCCGGCAGGCCCTGCACGACGCCGGGCTGCCGGGTGTCCGGGTGGGCACGGTGGACAAGTTCCAGGGCCAGGAGGCGCCGGTGGTCCTGGTGTCCATGGCCTGCTCCGCAGTTTCCGAGGCTCCCCGCGGGGCCGAATTCCTGCTGAACCGGAACCGGATCAACGTGGCAGTGTCGCGGGGCCAGTGGCGGGCCGTGATCATCCGCTCCCCCGAGCTCACGAATTACATGCCGGCCAAACCGGCGCTGCTTGAGGAACTTGGCGCTTTCATCGGCCTCAGCGCGGGTATCCACAGTGTTCTTACTCACAGCCGCGCAACACTCTGAGAAACCGTGTTCTCACCGCTGAATCAAGGTAAGTTCGTGGCGTGACCTCCCAGAGCAACAGGCTGCCTGTCGGCGCCCTGATAGTCCTTGCCGCCATCGGCTTCACCGCCATCACCACTGAACTCCTTCCCTCCGGTCTGCTGCCCCAGATCAGCGCCGACTTCCGGGTCTCCGAGGCGACCGCCGGGTACCTGACGGCCGGTTATGCGGCCATCATCGTGGTCACCGTGATCCCTTTATCGCTGCTGCTGTCGCGGGTCCCGCGCCACTACCTGCTCATCGCGCTGATCCTGTTCTTCGCGGCCAGCAACGCCTTGGTGGCCATCGTCTCCGATTTCGGCGCGGCCATGGGCTCACGCGTGGTGGGCGGCATCGCGCACGGCCTGCTGTGGTCTGCCATGGCCCCGTTTGTGACGCGGATCGTCCCCGCCCACAAAGTGGGCAAGGCACTGGCCATCGTGTTCAGCGGCAACAGCCTGGGACTGGCCATCGGCGCCCCGGTGGGCACCGCCCTGGGCAACATCGTCGGCTGGCGCGCGGCGTTCCTGGTCCTGGCCGCCTCCGGGGTGGTGCTGGCGCTCCTTGCCGTGTGGCTGCTTCCCCCAGTGCGGCGCATCCCCGATGCTCCGCACCCATCCATCCGCAAGGCGATCGGCCAGCCGGGAGTGAAGACTGTCGCCGTTGGCTGGCCGCTGATGCTTATGGCCCATTTCGCCTTGTTCACCTACATTGCGCCGTTCTTGCGCGAGGTTCGGCTGCCTGACTTCAGCATCCCGCTGTCCATCAGTGTTCTCGGTGTTGCCGGGCTGGTGGGCATCTGGATCGCTGGCATCACCGTGGATTCCCGGCCGCGACGCTGGCTCCTGATCACTGTCGCCGGCGTTGTAGTGTCCGTGGCCTTGCTCCCGCTGGTGGGAAGCGTCCTGCCGGCCTTGGCGCTGCCGGTCACGCTGGTCCTGATGTTGGTCTGGGGCACGGGCATCGGCGCGATGGGGATTTACAACCAGTCGGCCATCCTCCGGGCCGGTGGCGAGTATAGGGACGCCGCCAACGGGCTGACGGTGCTGACCATCCAGATCGGGATCATGATCGGCGCGATGTTCGGCGCCGCCGCCCTCACCATCGCGGGGCCGCTCCTGATCCCGACCGCCGCCGCAATCCCCGCCGTCGTCGCGTTTGTGCTGATCCTTGCCGGACGGCGGCACGCCTATCCGCCGGGGCCGAAAGAACGCCAGGCCACTTTGGCCGAAGCAACGTCCCCATAGTCTCCAGACGGCGCCGAAAGAACGTCACCAACTTCCACATAGCCCGCTCCCGCGCGGGCCTTCTCGGCGGAACCAGTCAGCGGGGCCCTCTCAGCGGGCCCTGAAATCCCGGAACGATCCGTCGGCCGCGGAGATTGACTCCTCCACGCGTTCCACCCGGCCGGGTGCGTTCTCCGACCTCAGCCAGTCCAGGAGCTTTTGGATCTGCTGCTCCGGCCCCTCAGCCACGATGGACACCGAGCCGTCGTCGAGGTTCCTCACCACACCCTTGAGGGCCAGTTCGTCGGCCTTGCCCATCGTCCAGAAACGGAATCCGACCCCCTGCACCACGCCAAAGACGCGGGCAGAGAGCCGGATATCGCCGTTATCCCGGCGCAGATTATCCCGGCCAGGGATGTCCCGGCCTGGGATGTCCCGGCTGGAGTCATCCCGTCGCCCGGAAAACCTCATGGCCGTCAGGACTGCTTAACCAGCGCAGCTTCGACGTTGATCTTGACCTTGTCGCTGACCAGCAGGCCGCCGGCTTCCAGGGCAGCATTCCAGGTCAGGCCAAACTCCTTGCGGCTGATTTCGCACTCCGCGGAGAATCCTGCGCGGGTGGCACCAAAGGGGTCCACGGCTACCCCGGTGAACTCGACCTCCAGCTCCACCGGCTTCGTGATTCCGCGGATGGTGAGATCGCCCGTGAGAGTGTAATCCTCGCCGTCGCCCTCCACCGAGGTGGCCCGGAACGTCATCTCGGGGTACTCCTCCACATCGAAGAAGTCCGCGCCCTTGACGTGTCCGTCGCGGTTGGCGTCGCCGGAATCGAAGCTGGCCGTTTTGACCGTGGCGTGAAGCGAAGCGTCGGCGAGGGATGCGCCAACGCGGGCTTCGGCCGAGGCGTCCGTGAAACGTCCCCGGACCTTGCTGATGCCCGCATGCCGGACAGTGAAGCCAATCTCGCTGTGCGACATGTCCAGCGTCCAGACGCCCGAGGTAAGGCCTGAAGGTAGGGTCACTTTTGCATCTCCTTTGTGGGAACAGTGCTGTGGAAACCGGCCAGGACGACCGGTTTCCACACTGCTTCACTCCGGAGTTTTTGTCCAGATACCGACCCAAAATCCGCCCCCAGATGCCGTTATCTGGACGAAAACTCAGCAGGCGGGGGCGGGTCCGGTCAGTTGATGGTGATGTCCCGCGTGCGGTGGTCGTAGCGGATGGTGACCGTGCCGCCGTCGTGGTGCAGTTCGTGGTTGGGGCCATCGAACGTGCCGAACGCGCCGTAGTTCTCGTCCCACGACCGGTTCAGGGCGATCTTGAAGGTGTACGAGCCGGCGGGCAGGTCGGCGCTGATCTTCCACAGCTGGTCCAGGGCATCGAGCGTCAGCTGGGCCTCGTCGTACTGCGGGGCCCAGTTTTCCGGCGCGCCCAGGATGGTGTTGAAGTCGCCGGCAACCGCAATGGCCTCGGGCTGCGGGAAAGTCTCCACAGCAGGCGCTTCTGCCGTTACCTTGGTCCCAGCCTTAGCTACAGTTTTGGGCGCTGCCTTGCGCGAGCGGACGGCCTTGACCACGGGCTCTACGGCGTCCTCGATGGCGTCCTCAATGGCCTTCCCGACAGCGTCGGCGGCCTTCTTAGCGGGCGTCCGCTTTGCCGGGGCCTTCTTGGCGGGAGCCGCCTTGACTGCCGGTGCCGGCGCCGGCGGAATGGCGACGTCGGCAGGAACCGGAGTGCCGGCGTCGAGCGCTGTGGCGAAGGAATCCGCATCGGGGAAGGCGACCGTGGCGCGCATGCCGTCATCGGTGATGGTCCAGCCGGAACGGCCCTTGACCAGCCAGCCGGCCTTCACCAGCTTGGCCGTGGCGGACGTGAGCGTCTTGTGTCCACGCGGAATGCCACCGCTGAGCAGCGTGGCCTCGTGATCACTGAACGGCACGCGGGCGGTGGCTTCCGCCAGAACCTCGCCGGCATTGAGTGAACCGCCGGACCATACGCCTTCCGTCAGGACGTGCAGCACGGTCTTGAGTCGGAGGTCGGTGTTATCTGCGATGGACTTGGCCATGATTCCCCTTGCGTAATGCGATCTGTCACTAGGCATCCTGCCAAGACCCTGTTAAATCGCGCGACTTGAATTGGTTAACTCTGCGTGTCGTGACCGACTATGACGCGGATTACAGCAGAACTGAGGCAGGAGTCTCGGCTACGGGGCTGTTTACTCAACCCTGGAGCGCAAATCCCGAGTATCGCCGGGCTCTTCCCGGACGCGCTCGGGCACTAGTGTAGCGAGCCGGAACCCCGCGGAGCTACCCGCCGTTCAGCTCGTCCAGAAGCTCCGCTTTGCGCTCCTCGGAGGCGAACGACGAATGGATGGAATTGGCCGCGAGCCGTGCCCTGTCGAAGTCCGAAAGGTCAAAAACGGCCTTCAGCTGGGAGAAGTTGTCGTCTACGTACCCACCGAAGTACGCCGGATCGTCGGAGTTCACGGAGACGTTGAGCCCGGCGGCGAGCATGGCCGGCAACGGATGGTCCGCCAGGGTGTCCACGGCACGCAGCCGCACGTTCGAGAGCGGGCAGACAGTCAGCGGAATCCGGTCCTCCACGAGCCGTTCCACCAGGTCGGGGTCCTCCATGCAGCGGATGCCGTGGTCAATCCGTTCCACTCCCAGGACGTCCAGCGCTTCGATAATGTACGACGGCGGCCCCTCCTCGCCTGCGTGCGCGGTCAGCCGCAGGCCCGCTTCGCGGGCTTTGGCGAACAGCCGCTCAAACTTGGCCGGCGGGTAGCCCACCTCGGCCGAGTCCAGGCCGATGGCCGCGATGGGGGCATTCATGGCCAGCAGTCCGTCCAGGACCTCCAGCGCGGATTCCTCGGACTGGTCCCGCAGGAATGCGGCAATCAGCAGGGTGGACATGCCGAAGTCCTCCTGGGAGGTGGCCAGCGCCGACGCCACCCCTTTGACGCAGGTTTCCAGGCTGACGCCGCGGGACAGGTGGGCCTGCGGATCCATCATGATCTCCGCGTGCCGGACCCCCGCGGCGGCGGCGCGGGCGAGGTAGGCGCGGGTCATATCGGCGAAGTCCCGCTCGGTCTGCAGCACCGCCATGTTGGCGTAGTACAGGTCCAGGAAGGACTGCAGGTCTGTGAACTCGTACAGTCCCCGGAGCTCCTCCAGGCCTGAGTACGGGAGGGTGATGCCGTTGCGTTCGGCCAGTTCGAGGATCAGCTCCGGCTGCAGTGTGCCCTCAATGTGCAGGTGCAGTTCCGCCAAAGGCACCAGCTGCGCCGCTTCGGTCTCGGGCAGATTCGTCTCCGAAGCTTCCGTCCCTGGAAGTTCCGTCTCAGGCATTTCCGTGCCTGGTCCCGTCTGTGGCAGCGGATCGGCGGCGGTGTCCCGGTTGTTGTCCATCGGGTCAGGATATCGCCCGCCGGCCGGTTCGCGGCTAGAGTCGGATCAATGCGGAACCCTAAACAGGCTGACGATCTTTCCCTTCCCACTCCCCGCCATCTGGCGGACGGCTTCGTCCGTGTCCGGGGCGCGCGGGAGAACAACCTGCGAAACGTGGACGTGGATGTACCCCGCGACTCCATCGTGGCTTTCACGGGGGTCTCCGGCTCGGGAAAGTCGTCACTGGCTTTCGGCACCATCTACGCCGAAGCGCAGCGCCGTTACTTCGAATCCGTGGCGCCGTACGCACGCCGCCTCATCCAGCAGGGCCATAATCCCAAGGTGGAGATGATCTCCGGGCTGCCGCCCGCCGTCGCCCTTCAACAGCGACGCGGCGCCCCCAGCAGCCGTTCCACCGTGGGCACCGTGACCACGCTCTCCAATTCGCTCCGCATGCTGTTTTCGCGGGCGGGCACCTACCCGGTCGGCGCCGGTCAGCTGGACTCCGACGCGTTTTCGCCGAATACAGCGGCCGGCGCCTGCACTGAATGCCACGGACTGGGGATCGCGCACACCGTCAGCGAGGAATCCCTGGTCCCGGACCCCGCGTTGACCATCCGGGAAGGTGCCATCGCGGCGTGGCCCGGCGCCTGGCAGGGCAAGAACCTCCGGGACATCCTCAGCCACCTGGGCTACGACGTGGACGTGCCCTGGCGGAAGCTGCCCAGGAAGCAGCGCGACTGGATTCTGTTCACGGACGAACAGCCCGTCGTGGAAGTCACGCCCGAGCGGGACCGCGTGGCCAAGCCGTACAAGGGCCGCTTCTGGAGCGCCAAAAGCTATGTCCTGCACACCCTGGCGGACTCCCAGAGCGCCGCCATGCGCGAGCGCGTCCTGGCGTTTATGGAGTCCGGCCCCTGCCCGCGCTGCAGCGGCACCGGACTCCGGCCCGAAGCCCTTGCGGTGTCCTTCGCCGGCCGGAACATAGCCGACCTCAATGCCGCACCGATGGCCGAGCTGGCCGAAATCATCCGCCCAACCGCCGGGCTCAAGGAAGCCGGAACCGCGTCACGCCGGCAGTCCTCCGGCGAGGAAAACGAGGTGGCCGTGGCCATCACCGCCGACCTCCTGCAGCGCATCACCGTTCTCCTGGATCTGGGCCTCGGATACCTGGCGCTGGGCCGTGCCACCCCCACCCTCTCCCCCGGCGAAATGCAGCGGCTCCGGATCGCCACCCAGCTCCGGTCCGGGCTGTTCGGCGTGATCTATGTGCTCGATGAACCGTCCGCCGGCCTCCACCCGGCCGACGCCGAACCGCTCCTGGCGGTACTGGACCAGCTCAAGGCCTCCGGTAACTCGGTGTTCGTGGTGGAACACAATATGGACGTGGTCCGCCGGGCCGACTGGCTGGTGGACGTAGGTCCCCGCGCCGGGGAAGGTGGCGGCGAGGTGCTCTACAGCGGTCCGGTTGCCGGGCTCGCGGCCATCGAGGAGTCGGTCACCCGGCCCTTCCTGTTCGACGACGGCGGGGCGCGCGGCGGCGGGTCCAGCGGGCCCGACGGCGGCGAGCCACCTCGTGCAGGCACAACGCCTCGTGCAGGCCAGGTCCGGGAGCCCGACGGATGGCTGGAGCTCGCGGGGATTAGCCGGCACAACCTCAAGGACCTGGATGCGCGGTTCCCGCTGGGCGTTCTGACGGCAGTGACAGGGGTGTCCGGCTCCGGCAAGTCCACCCTGGTGACGCATGTCCTCGGGGAAGTTGTGGGATCCGGGCTGAAGAATCACCAGGCTCCGCAGCTGGCCGAACCTGATGATGATGCGGGCCCGGCCACGGCGTTGTCTGTGGGACCGGTCAGTGGCGCGGAACGGATCGACAGGCTGGTCACGGTGGACCAGAAACCTATCGGGCGAACCCCCCGCTCCAACCTCGCCACCTACACAGGCCTGTTCGATGCGGTGCGCAAGGAATTCGCGGCCACGGAGCAGGCCAGGGCACGCGGGTTCGGCGCCGGGCGGTTCTCCTTCAACGTGGCCGGAGGCCGCTGCGAAACCTGCCAGGGCGAAGGCTTTGTGGCGGTTGAACTGCTCTTCCTCCCGGGCAGCTACGGGCCGTGCCCTGAGTGCGACGGGTCCCGCTACAACCCCGAGACCTTGGAGGTGACCTACCGGGGCAAGAATGTGGCGGAAGTGCTGCGCCTGACGGTGGATGCGGCCACCGGATTCCTGGCCGACATTCCGGCCGCGGCCCGCAGCCTGAAGAGCCTCGGGGATGTGGGCCTGGGCTACCTCCGGCTGGGCCAGCCCGCCACGGAGCTTTCCGGCGGCGAGGCCCAGCGCATCAAGCTGGCCACCGAGCTTCAGCGTGCCCAGCGGGGACATACCCTCTACCTCCTGGACGAGCCAACCACCGGGCTCCACCCCTCCGACGTTGAACTGCTGATGGCCCAGCTCCATGGCCTGGTGGACAGCGGCAACACCGTGGTGGTGGTGGAACACGAAATGGCCGTTGTGGCGGCGGCGGACTGGGTCATTGACCTGGGCCCCTCGGGCGGTGACGCCGGCGGCCGGATTGTCGCCGCCGGAACCGCCGCCGACGTCGCGGGTTCCACCGCCAGCCGCACCGCACCGTACCTGGCCGCGGCACTTCCCCAGCCGGTCACCAGCGGACCACCAGAAATCATCTCGGTTTGATAACGGACCGGCGATGTCCTAGCGTGAAATACAAGCCCGCCAAGCGGGCGACATGAATGCCCGGTGCTGCCTCCACCAGAACTGCCCGGCCGGCAGACACCGAAAATTGACCTCTATATCGTCAGGGGCGGGCAGTGGCGCAATAACCTCCGGGGACGGACCGAGCGCTGGTGGCCTTCAGGAGCATCACACCATGAACAACACCACCATTCGTACTGCCGCACGCCGTGGAGTAGCCGTCGCTGCCATTTCCGCAGCCGGCCTTGCACTCTCCGTCACCGCAGCAAACGCGGCCACCGACGGCACAACCTGGGATTCACTGGCGCAGTGTGAAAGCGGCGGGAACTGGGCCACAAATACCGGCAACGGCTACTCGGGCGGCCTGCAGTTCAGCGCCAGCACGTGGGCTGCCTACGGCGGAACCGGTTCCGCAGCCGACGCCAGCCGCGAGCAGCAGATCGCCGTGGCCGAACAGGTCCAGGCATCGCAGGGCTGGGGAGCGTGGCCGTCCTGCGCCGCGGAGCTTGGCCTGAGCGGCGGAGGGGGTACGACGGCGGTGGCTCCCCAGAGTGCACCGGTCCAGAGCGTGCCAGTCCAGGTGCCTGTGGAGAGCGTGCCAGCGGTGCCTGCCGCGACGGATGCCGTGACGGCTCCGCAGCACGCCGCGCCCGTGGAACTGAGTGGCGAGACCTACACGCTTGAGCCCGGCGACACCCTGAGCACCGTCGCCGACAAGCTTGGCGTTGAGGGCGGCTGGCAGAGCCTGGCGGACGCCAACCTTGACATAATTGCCAACCCGGACCTCGTGTTCTCCGGGCAGGTCCTCCAGCTTCCCGCCTAAAGCTTCAACACTTTCCGCGGGATCCGCCCCTTTCCCCAAGAACGACGGCCCACGGAAACAACAAAGGCCCGGCAGCAACACCCCCGGGAAACAACGACGCCGGAGCGCCCCTCGCTGGGGAGCTCCGGCGTCGTCCGTTGTTGTGTTCTGAATGGCCGGCAGGGACCTGATCTTCCTACCGTCCGCGATCCTTCGTGCTTAGGCTGCTGCCTTGACCGCGGCCGGAATCTCGCGGACGATGCGAACCTTCCACGCGGCGTCGTCGGTGGTATCCAGCAGTGCCACCGTGCCGTGGGCGAGGTTCAATGCCACACGCTTGGCCGCCAGCAGTTCAAGGTAGAGGTGCTCGTTCATGCGACTGGGGGTGTCGATCATGTACTTCACGGCGTCGCGGACCTTGCGGTAGTTGGCGCTCTTCTCGCGGTGCAGGTGAAGTTCCAGCATCTGGCGCTGGCGCACTTTGGGCTCGTGCTTGTTGAGCAAGGAGACGGCAAGGTGCACACCGATCACCAACGCGAGGGAGACAGCGTAGATCCACCAGCCGCTGGACATCAGGAACAGGGGCAGGTTGCCGATCGCCACGAGCGCAATCACGATCCGCAGCGCGACGATCCGGCGAAGGGTCAGGGCCACTGAGGCCATGGCCGCACGAAAGCCGTGCTGCTCGTGGCGTGCCGCGGCCGGATCAAGGGTAAATTCATCAAGGACCAGGATGCCCTTGGCCTCCGGATCAAGCATCTGCCCAAACTTGGGCACAAACAGCTGCGTTGAACCGGCGGTCACTACAGGTGAAATTGTCATGAGGGGCTTCCGGGACGGTGGGGCGTTTCGGTGATCTTAGTGGTTAGCAGCTCCCGCTGTATGTATCGGTCCACTATGTGAACTCTTCCGCTGCCCTGTCGCGGTTGAGGGGCGCTGCCAGGGATCCCGCGCGTGTGGCGCCGGGCACTGCAATTGGCACATCCGCCGCATGCCGTCAGACTGAAGGGATGCAAACCTTCCTTCCGTATCCCGATTTCCGGCAGAGCGCCGCAGCACTGGACACCGCCAGGCTTGGCAAGCAGCGTGTCGAGGCGCTGCAGACCCTCCGGGCTCTGGTGATTCCCGAGTACGGCTGGCTGGACCACCCCGCCGTCCGCATGTGGATGGGCCACGTTCCGGCGCTCACCATGTACGGCCTGGCGATGGTGGACGAATGGACCAACCGCGGCCATGCAGACAACACGCGCGCCAACATCACCGAGTTCGCGCCCCAGGCCGCGCACCCGGACTACGCGGCCAAGATCCCGCTGCCGGAGTGGCTCGGAAACCCTGATTTCCACCTGAGCCACCGCGCGAAGCTGCTCCGCAAGGAACCAAAGTTCTACAAGGCTGTGTTCCCGGACGCCGATCTGGACCTGGACTTCATTTGGCCGGAGCCCAAGCACGAGTTCTATCCGGCAGAACCCGAGGGCGACATCCTCTGGATCCTCCGCGACCCGCACGCCGAGATCGATCCCCAGACGCTGGATACCGTGGCACTGCCGCCGATCCGCCGCGGCGGCGCTGTTGCACCCGATGCTCCTGAAGACGGCTATTCCCCCGTTTATGTCGACGACGGTTCCCGCCGCCCGTCCAAGCAGCCGCGCAAGCTGCCGCCCAAGCAGCTCGTAAAGAAGCCCACCCGGAAGCGCCAGGCGCAGGAGGAAGCGTTCGCTACCCTCCCCGGCAAGACGACTGTCGCGGTTTCGTTTGAGGACGGCAGCAAGTTCGCCGTTGGGCAGGTGCTGGGCCGTCCTATCACGCTCGCCGACGGCCGCTTCGGCCGCACCTTCAGCGTCACCGAGGTGATCGACCGGTCCGCGTTCGATTACCCGGCCCTCCTGCAGGACCCCCGGGTGTTCTTCCCGGTTCCCGCTCCCTGAGTCCGTGACCATCCTCCTGGCCGGCTGCGGCGATCTTGGCACCGAAGCGGGCCTGCGCTTCGCCGCGGCAGGGCATCGGGTGGTGGGCTGGCGTCGTTCGCCCGAAAAACTGCCCTCTGCGATCGAAGGCGTGGCGGCCGACCTTGGCTCTGCGGATCTGCCCGCTGTCCCGGCGGACACGGCCGCCGTCGTCGTGGCCGTTGCGGCTGACTCACCCACGGAAGCGGCCTACCATGCCGCCTATGTGGACGGGCTGGCGCACGTTCTGGACGCCTTGAAACGCGATGGCGTGACGCCGCGCCGGGTGCTCTTTGTGTCCTCCACCGCTGTCTACGGCGACGCTGCCGGTGGCTGGGTTGATGAGAGTACGACGGCGGCACCTGGCGGTTTCTCCGGACGTGTCCTCCTCGAGGCGGAGGAACTCCTGGTGTCGCGGTTGCGCGGCACTGGTACTTCGCCCGTTGTGCTGCGGCTGGGCGGGATTTACGGTCCGGGCCGGACCCGGTTGATTGATCAGGTCCGTAACGGGACTGCCGTGATTCCCGACGAGCAGCGCTTTACCAACCGGATCCACCGGGACGACGCCGCTGCGGCGATAGTGCATTTGGCCACCATGGAAGCTATGCCTGCGCCGGTATATGTCGGCGTGGACAACTCTCCCGCTGAACTTGGGGACGTACTGCGGTTCCTGGCTTTGGAAATAGGGTATCCGGAACCGCCCGTCGGACCCGCCGGCGAGGCCCGCGGCGGCAACAAACGCTGCAGGAATACGCTGCTCCGCGGAACCGGGCTTGAGTTCACCTACCCGACGTTCCGGGAAGGTTACCGGGCAGTTCTGGCGCGCACCGCAGTCCGCCACCCCTAAGCCAGCCGCCTATCTGCCCACCATGGCGAGCCAACACCTGAGGCCGGGCGCGAGCGTACACTTGCGGCCCCTGCGGCGCCGGCCGCTGTCTGGGTGTTTGGGCGTCCTTCGGGGTGACCCACATAGGCAGCTAAGCTCACGGTCCTGGTCGGTCCCTCGCGGGAAGACGATGATGCTGCGCGTTTTCGGCGCGATCGCATCCAGCGTGGCCGGTTGACCCGTCAAAAAAGGGCAGGCACCGGACCTGTCAGTGTGCGGCTGGCTCGCGGCCGGGCAGGACCACCAGCGCATCGCCTACCGGCCGCTCGGCGGCCCCCGCATTGGACGGCGTATTCACCACTGCGCCGTTGACCACCATGGTGGTGGATCCGCCGCCGTCCAGATTGATCGCTTCAGTCAGCCCCAGGGACTTTGCCACCTGTGCGGACTCCTGGAGGCTGAGTCCCAGGGAACCGGCCTGCCGCCCGTCCACCGTCACCAGGACCAACCGCCCGGCAGCGTCCGTTCCGGCAATCGTTCTCGGGTTGCGTTTGTGCGCCCAGCCGTAAAACATCCCCGGGTTCCTGTCGTGCACCATGCCGTCGCGCCGCGCTGTCACTCCGATCTTGCCGTCCTCAATCAACGCGGGCCCACCGTTGAGCACGTGCGAGCCCGGACCTGCCTCGAATTCTTTCCCGTCCGCGGCAACCAGCTCTGACGTCAGCCCCAGGTGCGCCCCGGGCTTTGCCAGTTCCAGGAGCCTTTGGACGTCGGTCCCGATCGCTTGGATGCTGGCACCCCCGGCAGGAACGGAGGCGCCGCGGCTGCGGTTTACCGCGGTCACTGTGCCGGTGGCGTCCAGCACGACCTCCAGTCCTGGCCCCGCCGGTGTGGTTGCACCGAATTCCGGAGAAAATGAAACGATCTCGTCTGCGTCTGTGCACGTGACGTCGTGCAGCGGCTCACTGGTCACCACGTCATCCGGAGTCCCGCCGCAGTTGCGGATAAGCCCCGGCACGCGGTTGATACCGTCCAAGGGAAGGACGCTGCCGCCGTCGGACACCGTACCCTCCCAGCTGAGGCGTTCGACGCCGGCCCTCGCCTTTTTGCCGTCGACTACCAATGCCGGCCGGTCACCTACTGCCTCGCTCAGCATCTGCCCGGAGTAGACTCCGACCCCGGCAGGGTCGCCTTCCGCGCCGGCGGCAGGATCGAAAACAAAGAAGCCTCCGTTGACGGCGGCAACGGCTCCGGCGTCCGCCGCGAGCTGGCTGGTGGTCTCCCGCCGCTCAAGGTCGGGCCCGAACGTCGCAGCGATTTCGCCATCGAACTCCTTCGGGTCGATGGTCAGAACCTGAAGGTTCCACGGGCCCCGCGACTGGTCGGCACTGGCCGGATCCCCGTCCCAGCCGACGTACCAGGCCGACGCGGCGTAGCCGGCTGCCTTGACGCCGGCAATGGTGGCAGCAGCGTCCTCACGGCTGGCGAATTCCCCGACTCGAACCCGGAAGCCAAGCTCGCCGCCAGCATCGGCCAGCTGAGGCGAGACGACCCGTTCCACGCGCGCAGTGAAGCCCGCGGCGACCAACTCTGCAGCCACCCGTCGGGCAGTGGGCTCGCTGGACAAGGCGGAAGCGGAAACTTTGGGGTCCGACGACGGAATGGTGACCTCCGCCGTCCAGAACAGGGCGGTGGTTGCTGTTCCCCGCCAAATTGACGTCCTGGTCACGCCAGGCGCAACAGTGCTCACCGTGCGGCTTTCCGGCAGGTCCGGAGCGCCGAGGTCGAGTTTGGTTGCAGGCGCCACCTCCCCGAAGACCGGGATTGGCCCGGCTCCGCCGGTTGCCGCGCCGGCGACCGGCGGAGCCATCAGCGTCAAAGCAACCAACGCGCCCGCTGCCGTCAGCGACCCGCTTTTCTTCCGCGTAAACCCTGGAACCGTTGATTTCATACGGACTAACGTAGCGGCGCCGCAGGCCGGGCGCGGCCAAACTCCGGCCTGTTTCCACAGAGTTGGCGAGCTGTTCATCCACCGTCAGACAGCAACGCTCCGGCCACCGTAGCGGTGGCCGGAGCGTCCTGGTTCGCTCCCGGGTGTCAGCTCACCCGAACAGGGCGGCCACTCGGGTGAGGGTCTGGAACACCCCGTAGGCCAGCGGGATACCTACGATCGACCAGCCGACTGCAAGCTGTACTGAACTCATCTCAGGCCTCCATTGCGGGTACTTCGGACCGGACGCTGTCCGGGCGGGGTTCGTGGAACCGGGCGTCCACTGGTTTGATCATCAGGTTGGCCACGAAGCCGATCACGAGCAACCCGACCATGGTCAGAAGAGCAGGCTGGTACGAGGCCGCTGTGAGCTGGCCCGGCTTCCCCTGGGCGTCCAGGAAAGCATTCACGATCAGCGGCCCGGCAATGCCCGCAGCAGACCACGCAGTCAGGAGCCTGCCGTGGATGGCACCCACCTGGAACGTCCCGAACAGATCCCGCAGGTAGGCGGGCACGGTGGCGAAACCGCCGCCGTAGAAAGAGATGATCACGAAGGCAAGGATCACGTACAGGGCCGTGGTGGCCGAGCCGGCCAGTGCCAGCACGGTGTAAAGAACGGCGCCAACGCCGAGGTACACCATGTAGATACGCTTGCGGCCCGTGACATCGGACGTAGCTGACCAGGCGAACCTGCCCGCCATGTTGCCGATGGACAGCAGTCCCACAAAGCCGCTGGCGACGGCGGCACTCACCAGGGAGACGCCGTCGGACTGGCGGAAGAAGTCCTGGATCATCGGTGCTGCCTGCTCCAGGATGCCGATGCCCGCGGTCACGTTGCAGAACAGGGCGATCCAGACCAGCCAGAACTGCTTGGTCTTCACCGCATTCGCCGCCGAAACGTGCTCCGTGGTGACCAGCTTTGCCGCCTTGACCTTGGCAGGGTCGAAACCCGCGGGCGTCCAGCCATGGGCCGGAACCTTGATGGTGAAGGCACCAAAGAGCATGTAGGCGAGATAGACGACGCCGAGCGACAGGAAGAGCTTTCCGACGGCGTCGCCGCTGGCCACCCAGTCCTTCGCTCCGGAAGCGGGGTCGTACATTTTGAGCAGGGCGCTTGAGACCGGGCTGGCGATGAGCGCCCCGCCGCCGAAGCCCATGATGGCCATGCCGGTGGCCAGGCCCGGCCGGTCCGGGAACCATTTGATGAGCGTTGACACCGGCGAAATGTAGCCGATGCCGAGCCCGATGCCGCCAATGAAGCCGTAGCCCAGGTAGACGAGCCACAACTGGCCGCTGAAGATCCCCAATGATCCGACCAGGAAGCCGCTGGCCCAGAAGACAGCCGAGGTAAACATCGCCTTCCGGGGGCCGTGCTTGTCCACCCAGGTCCCCATGATCGCAGCGGACAGTCCCAGCATCACGATGGCGATGGAGAAGATCACCCCGATCTCGGTCAGGCTGGCATCAAAATGCTTGACCAGCGCTGTCTTGTACACGCTGGTTGCGTAGGCCTGCCCGATGCACAGGTGTACGGCCAGCGCCGCCGGCGGGATTAGCCAGCGGTTGAACCCCGGTGGGGCAATAGTGTGTTCACGATCCAGCCAGCCCATATTTTCTCCTCAATGTCCGCGGCAACGTCGGCCCGGTCCTCCGCAAATTATGGTGCACGTCACACCAGCATCACCACGCTTTGCGCCCAACGGTGGGATTGCCGCGGTAAGCGGTTCCAGCGCGGCACACCGGGCGCGCCACCATACCGCCCATTTCGTTTTCACCCCCATTACCGGCGAGTATGAAGCCATGAAACGTGGAGCTCCTGTCGATGACATCAACGAAGATGACCTGCTGGTCGGCAAACCCAAGAAGTCGGCCGCCGGGCTGAAGGCGGTCGAAGTTGCCCTTGAGCGCGGCTTCGCCCAGGCCGGCGTCACCCGGACCGTCCAGTCCCTGCTGCGGCTGAACCAGCGGAACGGAACGGACTGCCCCGGCTGCGCATGGCCGGAATCCCAGGGACTGCGGAAGCCCGCCGAATTCTGCGAAAACGGCGCTAAGGCCATCGCGGAGGAAAACACGCTCCGGACGGTCACCCCGGAGTTCTGGGCGGAACACTCCATCGCGGAGCTCTCGACCAAGACCGAATACTGGCTCGGCAACCAGGGCCGCATCACCCATCCCATGGTGGTCCGGAGCGGGGAAACCCACTACTCCCCCATCGCCTGGCAGGAAGCCTTCGACCTCATCGGCGAGCACGTCCGGGCCAGCACCCCGGAGCGCACGGTCTTTTACACGTCCGGCCGGACCGCCAACGAGACGGCGTTCATGTACCAGCTGTTCGCCCGCTCCATCGGCACCAACAACCTGCCGGACTGCTCCAACATGTGCCACGAATCCTCCGGCACCGCCCTGAACCCGACCATCGGCATCGGCAAGGGCACCGTTTCCCTCGAGGACATCCACGAGGCCGAGCTGATCTTCGTCGTCGGGCAAAACCCCGGCACCAACCACCCCCGCATGCTGTCCGCCCTGGCTGACTGCAAGAGCAACGGAGGCAAGATCGTTGCCGTGAACCCGCTGCCGGAAGCGGGACTGTTCAACTTCAAGGACCCGCAGTCGGTCTCCGGAGTCATCGGCAACGGGTCATCGCTTGCCGATGAGTTCCTGCAGATCAAGGTAGGCGGAGACCTTGCGCTGTTCCAGGCCCTGGGCCATCTTTTGCTTGAGGAGGAGGAACGCGTTCCCGGATCGGTGGTGGACCGCGCATTCATCGACGCAAATACAGCCGGGTTCGAGGCTTACCGTGCCGCCCGGCAGTGCATCGACTGGGAAGAGACCGAGAAGGCCACCGGACTTTCCCGCCTGCAGATCTCCACAGTGGCGCAGATGCTGGTTAATTCCAAAGCCACCATCATCTGCTGGGCGCTGGGTCTGACGCAGCAGCCGCATTCGGTGAACACCCTCAAGGAAATCATCAACCTGCTGCTGGTGCAGGGCAACTTCGGCAAGCCCGGCGCCGGCGCCTGCCCGGTCCGCGGCCACTCCAACGTTCAGGGCGACCGCACCATGGGAATCTGGGAGAAGCCCAAGGAATGGCTGCTCGCCGCCCTCGACCAGGAGTTCGGTATCACTTCCCCGCGGGGCCACGGCGTCGACTCAGTGGAAACCGTTGAGGCGTTCGAACGCGACGACGTCGATGTGTTCGTGTCCATGGGCGGAAACTTTGCGCTGGCCTGCTCGGACACCGAGATGCTGGAGGCTGCCATGCAGCGCGTCGGGCTGACTGTCCACATCTCCACCAAGCCCAACCGTTCGCATGTGGTTCATGGCCGGACGTCACTGATCCTGCCCACCTTGGGGCGGACAGACACCGATGACAAGCACCCGGGCGGCCGCCAGATCCTTTCCGTGGAGGATTCGATGTCCTGCGTCCACTCCACGCAGGGACGCCTGAAGCCGGTCTCAGACCACCTGCTCGCGGAACCCGTCATCGTGGCGCGCATGGCCCTGGCCACCCTGGGCGACGACCACGCCGTGGACTGGAAGGCGATGGCCGATGACTACGACGTTGTCCGCGACCACATTTCCCGTGTCCTGCCCGGCTTCGAGGACTTCAACAAGCGGCTCAGGACCAGGAACGGCTTCATCCTGCCCAACCCGCCCCGGGATACGCGGAGCTTCGCGACGGACATCGGCCAGGCGCGCTTCACGGTCAGCCCGCTGGAGTACCTGACCCCGCCCGAGGGGCACCTGATCCTGCAGACCATCCGCAGCCATGACCAGTACAACACCACCTTCTACGGGCTGGATGACCGTTACCGGGGCATCTCCAACGGCCGCCGGGTCATCCTGATCAACAAGGACGACGCTGCCGAGCTCGGTTTCCAGGACCGCGAACTGGTGGACGTCATCAGCACGTTCCAGGGCGAGGAGCGCCGCGCCGACAAGTTCCGGCTGGTGCACTACCCCACCCCGCGCGGGTGCGCCGCGGCCTACTTCCCGGAGGCAAACGCCCTCGTGCACCGCGGGCTCGTGGCTCGGGAGTCCAACACGCCCGGCTACAAAGCGATGACGGTCCGCTTCCTTCCGCATGAGGAGCACGCCAAGCAGCTGAGCTGACCGGGCTCCGCGCTGGAGGTTGGGGACTGGGGCGGCCGGCGGTAGCGCCGGCGGCCGCTCCGCCTGGCAGAACGGACCCGGAATCGCTAGGTGGCAACGCCCGCCTGACGCAGGGCTTCGGCCAGCGCGGTGTTCGGCGGGCTCGCCGTGGCTGCTGTTGGTGCCGACGCGACTTTGCGCCCGCTGGCCTCCGGGCGTGGCCCCCGGCTGGCCGAGCGTGCCGCAGCGTCATCGGCCGCTCGTGCCGGACGGCCTCCGGGCGCGGGCTGCCGCCCACCCGAAGGCGACGGCTCGTCGTCGAGCCTTAGCGTGAGCGAAATCCGTTTCCGCTCCGGATCGGCTTCCAGAACCTTCACGCGGACAACCTGCCCGGACTTCACCACCTCGCGGGGATCGGAGACAAAGCGGTTGGCCAGCGCCGACACATGAACCAGGCCGTCCTGGTGCACTCCCACGTCCACAAATGCGCCGAACGCGGCCACATTGGTGACGGTCCCCTCAAGCACCATGCCGGGCTTGAGGTCGGAGATCTTCTCGATGCCTTCGGAGAAGGTCGCCGCGGCAAAAGCGGGTCGGGGATCGCGGCCTGGTTTGTCCAACTCCGCCAGGATGTCCTGGACCGTGGGCAAACCAAACGTGCCGTCGACGAAAGCGCGTGGATCAAGTGACGACGCCGGCGCCGAGCCCGCGGCCACCAGGATTTTCCGGGCAATCGGATACGCCTCGGGGTGCACGCTCGATGCGTCCAGCGGCTCTGCTCCGCCGGTGATTCGCAGGAAGCCGGCGCACTGCTCAAACGCCTTCGCACCCAGGCGGGGCACCTTCTTGAGCTCGCTGCGCTTGGCAAACGGCCCGTGTTCGTTTCGGTACGCCACAATGTTTTCGCTCAGCAAAGGTCCGACGCCGGCCACCCGGCTCAGCAGCGCGGGCGAAGCAGTGTTCACGTCAACGCCAACCGCGTTCACGCAGTCCTCGACCACAGCATCCAGGCTGCGTTCCAGCTTCGATGCCGTGACGTCGTGCTGGTACTGCCCCACGCCGATGGACTTGGGATCGATCTTCACGAGTTCGGCCAGCGGATCCTGAAGCCGCCGCGCAATGGATACGGCACCGCGCAGGGAAACATCCATGCCCGGCAGCTCCGCCGAGGCCAGCGCCGAAGCGGAGTACACCGACGCCCCGGCCTCGGAAACCACCAGTTTCTGCGGTTTCGTCTCCGCGGCCGGCAGCAGCTTGATCAGTTCCGCGGCAAGCTTGTCCGTCTCCCGGGACGCGGTTCCGTTGCCGATGGCCACCAGCTCCACGTTGTGCTTCCGGGCCAGCCGCACCAAGGTGGCGAGGGCCTCGTCCCACTTCCGGGCAGGAGCGTGCGGGTACACGGTGTCGGTGGCAACCACCTTGCCAGTCCCATCCACAACGGCAACTTTCACGCCGGTCCGCAGCCCCGGGTCCAGCCCAAGAGTGGCGCGGTTTCCGGCGGGTGCGGCCAGGAGGACGTCGCGAAGGTTGGCGGCGAACACCCGGACAGCCTCGTCTTCTGCGTCTGTGAACAGCCGTCCGCGGAGGTCGGCGGTCAGCCGGGCCAGCGCACGCGAGCGCCAGGCAATCTGCGCGGTCTGGATCAGCCACGAATCGGCGGGACGGCCGCGGTCGGCGACCCCGAGGCACCTGGCAACAGCGGATTCGTAACGGGAACGCGCGGCGGCCAGGGCGTCGTCGTCGTTCGGATCCGCCTCGGCGAGATCCAGCTCCAGGACGCCGTCCTTCTCACCGCGCAACAGCGCAAGCACGCGGTGCGAGGGCATCCCGGTGGGCGCCTGGGCGAACTCAAAGTAATCGGCGAACTTCTGCCCGTCGGACTCCTTGCCCTTCTTCACCCGCGACACCATCCGCCCCTGCGTCCACAGCCGCTCGCGCAGGATTGCGGCGAGGTCCGGATCCTGCGCAACCCTCTCGACGAGGATGGAACGGGCGCCGGCGAGCGCGGCGGCCGCGTCATCAATGGAGTGTTCGGCGTTCAGGTACCTGGCAGCCTCGCGTTCCGGGTCCAGGTCGGGCCGCTTCAGCAGCGCATCGGCGAGCGGCTCCAACCCGGCTTCACGGGCGATCTGGGCCTTGGTGCGGCGCTTGGACTTGAACGGAAGGTAGATGTCCTCCAGCCGGGACTTGGTGTCCGCGGCGAGGATCGCTGCCTGCAGCTCGGGGGTCAGCTGCCCCTGCGCGGCAATCGCTTCGAGGATAGTACGACGGCGGTCCTCAAGTTCGCGGAGGTAGCGCAGGCGCTCGTCGAGCTCGCGCAGCTGCGTGTCATCCAGCGTCCCGGTGGCTTCCTTGCGGTACCGGGCGATGAACGGAACGGTGGACCCGCCGTCGAGCAGGTCCACTGCAGCCTTGACCTGCCAGGTCTTCACGCCAAGCTCGGCGGCGATCTGGGCGTGGATGGCGCTGTCCGGAGTTGGGGCAGACATGGGGGCGGACGGGACGTGCGGGAGTTGGGTCACCTGAACATTTTGCCCTACGGGCCTGGTGGTCTCCAGCGGCGCCCGGCCGGGCAACCGGCCGGGGTATTCCGCTCCGGGCCGTGAAGTGCTGTAGTTGATATGCCGTCACAGGCAATCACTTCGAGGAAGAGGGCCACCATGCGTGAACTGCTCATCGTCTTTCAGGAAGGATTCGACGAGGCCAACATCACCGTCATGGTCAACGGCAAGGAGGTCCGCCGCGACATGGGCGTGTCCACCAACCCGCTGCTGGGAGAAGCCTACGAAACGTCCGTGGAGCTGCCCGCGAAAGGGGCGCAGGTGGGAGTGGAAGTCACCAACCGCGGCCTGAAAGCCATTACCAAAGTCAGCGGAAAGCCCAAAAGCCTGCTCGTGTCCATCGAGGACGACAAGCTGGTGATGCGCGAAGGAACGGGCCGGGAAGCATACCTTTAGCTATTTCCCTAGCGATAATCCATTCACTGGAGTATTCTTATGTCTACCGCTCAGCGCTTGTGAACCTGGGCGGGCCAACGTTGAAAGATGAGCCAAAACAGCCGTCGGATGGCTATTTGGCGCGCGCTGCCGGGACAGCACACCGAGCAGCCAACGACGGCGGCACCCAAGCCGGGTGCCGCCGTCGTCGTTTAATCTCTGGCCGAGGCCAGCAGTGACCGCTAAGCCGAATACGCGGGGTAGTCCGTGTAGCCTACGGAGCCGTCTGCATAAAACGTGGACGGGTCCGGTTCGTTCAGCGGAAGGCTTTCCTTCCAGCGACGTGCGAGGTCCGGGTTGGCAATGGCGGGGCGCCCCACCACCACCGCATCTGCATGGCCGTCGGCCACCAAGGCGGTTGCTTCCTCCCGAGTGGTCATGGTGCCGAAGCCGGAGTTCACCAAAAACGTGCCGTTGAAGCGCGCCCGAAGATCCTGGACCAGCTCACTCGTGGGCTCGTGGTGCAGGATGCTGACGTAGGCGAGGTTGAGCGGGGCAATGCTGTCCACCAGCACCTCGTAGGTGGCGCGGACATCGGCCGCATCCGTTTCGGCGATGCCCTGGACGCTGTGCTCCGGCGAGATGCGGATGCCCACGCGGCTCGAACCCACCGCGGCCACCGCGGCGTTGACAGTTTCGATCACAAAACGGGCCCGGTTCTCCGGCGAGCCGCCGTAGCTGTCGTCGCGGACATTGGAGTTCGGGGCAAGGAATTCGTGGAGAAGGTAGCCGTTGGCCGAGTGCAGCTCCACGCCGTCGAATCCCGCTTCAATGGCGTTAATCGAACCGGTGACGATTTCCTGCATCACGACGGGCAGCTCACCGATGGTCAGCGCGTGCGGGACGGGATACGGCTGCTTGCCGGACGGGATGCGGACCTCGCCCTCGATGGCGACGGCGCTCGGACCCACGATGGTATGGCCGCCGGTGATGTCCGCATGGGAAACCCGTCCGCCGTGCATGATCTGGGCGAAGATCCGGCCGCCTTCAGCGTGCACCGCGTCGGTGACCTTCTTCCAGGCGGCAATCTGCTCCGCGGTGAAGAGACCGGGCTGACCCGGATATGAGCGTCCGGCGGGGCTCGGGTAGATGCCTTCGCTGACGATGAGTCCCAAGGATGCCCGCTGCCGGTAGTGCTCCACAACCACGGGACCCGGAACACCGTCCTCGCCTGAGCGGAGACGGGTCAGCGGTGCCATTACCAGGCGGTTGGGCAGTTCAAGCTCGCCAAGAGTCAAGGGGGAAAACAGCATGCGCAGTTCCTTTCGAGGTGAATTGGTACTGCTGTGCCCAACTGCGCGGCGCGTGCAAGTATTCCGATGGAGGCGGGGATCACTCTTTGCGGGTGGCTTCGGCTTGGCTCCAGGCGTTGCCTGCCGCCCTATAGGCGTCGTCTGATGCTTCCTACCGGGATGATGCCACGCCGGGGCAACCTTGTCCCTGCGGGTTCTGGTTGCAGTCGTCGGCGTAGTTCCGGGTGATGGACCGCCAGACGCTGATGGACTGCGGCGGTGCGCTGAACTGGCCCTGGCCCGGTATGGGCAGCGGCGGTCCGTTGTTCACGGAATACGTGCCTTGGAAGGACGTCGTGAGGACGACTTGGAAGTCACCGGTGTCCGCGTAGACGTGGCTTGTTCGGGTCTTCTCACCCCAGCGATCCTGTGGCAGCGGCCCACCCATGGAAGGCTGCGGACCGAAGACGGTTCCGTCGCCGTAATTCCAGGTGTACTGAACCGGCGTGGCGACCACGTGCACCTGCTGTCCGAGCATCGTCACGTCAAACTGTTGCTCGGAAGCGTCGGCATAGAAGTTCGTCTCGGCCCCGCGGAGCGTGTTGGGGCTGGGCTGCGCGACGACGGCTCCGGCATTGATAGGCAGGCTCTCGAACTGCTGCTGGATCTGGGCGGCTATTTGCTCCAGGACATCGACGGGCTTTTCGTCATAAATGCAGGTCGGTCCCGCGAAGAAGCCCCAAATACGGGGAGTGAACTCTGCAAGCGACCTGTACCAGTTGACGCTCCTCCCATCCTCACCTGCTGCGCACGCGATTTCCGGTCCGGCGCAATTTGAACCATCCAGAGTTGGATCCGTCCTGCAAACATGCTTGTACATGTACACGTAAGGATCGTCGCCTACCCCCATAGGCGTTTCGGTCCACGCTCCTGAGCCCGGATGCTGATACCAGCCGCCAACGTTGGCTCCTGCCCCTCCCCAGTCACCTTTGACATCAGTCTCCGCGCGGGCCGGGGAAACAGTCGGAACGTTTAGCAGTATTACTAAAAGCATCAAGAACCCGAATCGGGCAATTGTTTTCATTATTCATTGACCAGGTGCTCAACAGTTTTGGCAGTCCAAACACCATTCTCATATCCGGCGATCATGATGTCGCCGATGGCAGGCTTGCTCTGCGTCATCTCGTCCAAGGACTTGTCGGCGCGGTAGTAGGAAAGGGGTTCCTGCCTCACCTGAATCAAGACTTGATATTCACCTGGCGCAACCTCCAGGAACTTCGTTTGCGCCCCCTCAACGACCATGCGCCCGCCTGCGATCCATTGGCCACCTGAGTGCCAGCCCTCGACGACTTCTTTCACTCGGCCGCAGCTAACGCATGTTGGGCCTGAAATACTCTCGAGGGGCTTCATGTCGCCAGTCTCGTAGGCGTAAGTCAGAGTGGCATACCAGTGTCGGGCGAACGCCTCGAGCCCCTCCTTCGTCTCCGTCTTCGCAACCTCCGGCAACACCGGCACCGGTACGTTCTGAGCACGGCCGCTAGCCGAAGCGGGCACATAAGCAGGAGTCGGCGTCGGGGTTGGCGTTGCGCTTGGGCTTGCCGTCGAAGTCGGAGACGCGGACGAGGTGCCCCCAGGGTCGCCGCCCGAGTTGCAACCGGTCATCAGCAAAACAGAAGCGGCAACAGCAGCAACAAGGTGCAAGCGCCAACGCCGCGAAGTAGTGGAAGTGATGTGCGATGTCATGGGCAGCTAATCCCCCGATAGTTTCAAGACGCTTCGCTCCGAACAATGATCTTAAGGGTAGCCCAGGAGACATTTGAGCGATGAAAGTTATCCACAGCCACCCGCCATCGGTTCTACCACCGCCAGGGACCAATAAAAAGTCACACGAACAATCGCCTTTCCATCCCCTTGGGTACGGAATTCCCAGGCATACCCTCTAGAATTCTTCTACCGAACGTAGAAGAATAGGCGGCATGATGTTTACTCACGCAGATGGCAACCCCGTTCTGGAGCTCGACGACGAGCAGTCCTGGAAACTGCTAGAAGCTACCAAGCACGGCCGGCTGGTGGTTTCCGTTGCCGGCGAACCGGATATTTTTCCAGTCAACTACCTCGTCTCGGACCGGAAAATCTACCTTCGCACCGCGCCGGGCAACAAGCTGGCGCAGCTCACCATCAATTCCAGGGTGCTGCTTGAAACGGACGGCATCCTCTCGGAGGAGGCCTGGTCCGTGGTGCTGCGGGGAACGGCGCGCGTCCTCACCAACTCAGCCGAGCTCGCCGTGGTCGAAGCGCTCGGCCTGAAGTCTTGGGTGCCGACGCTGAAGGATTTCTATGTGGAGATCGTGCCTACGTCCGTCAGCGGCCGCCATTTCGAGCTGGGCGACCAGCCGGAGCGCGAAATCTAGGAGCCCGTAGGCTGGAATCATGGCGGACAGGCTCACTCCCGAGCGGCGCAGCTGGAACATGTCCCGCATCAGGGGCAAGAACACCAAGCCGGAACTGCTGGTGCGCCGCCTCCTCCATGCCAAAGGCTACCGCTACCGCTTGCACGGCACCGCCGGCAAAAGCCGTCTGCCCGGCCGCCCGGACCTGGTATTCGCCGGCCGGCGAAAGGTCATCTTCATCAACGGCTGCTTTTGGCACTTCCACGACTGCCGCGTAGGCCAGCACGCGCCCAAGGCGAATGCCGCCTTTTGGGAGGCCAAGCGCACGCGCACCAAAGACCGCGACGCCGACCAGCGCCAACAGTTATGGGCCGCCGGCTGGGAGGTGCTCACCGTGTGGGAGTGCGAGTTGAAGGACGGCTCTGCCCTCGAAGCCCACCTGGTGGAGTTCCTCGGCGCCAGCAAATAGCCCGGCAAGCCGGCGGCAGGCAAGAAACGCCAGCCGGAACTTGAGCCAAACTTGAGCCTTTGCCGCCTCCCGAATTGATCGGCGCCCGCAAAGATGAACTCCTATGAAAAACCCGCAGTCTCCTCAGGAATCCCGCAGTCCTTTTCCCGAACGGCTGCATCCTCAAGTAACAGATTTACTCTGAAAGTGGACACAAAACCAAGTCATATCCCGCTATTGGGGGCGGCAGGCGCGAGCGGAAGGGACGGAAATGGCACCATCCGATGACGCGGGGCGCCCCTTGGTAGATCCCTCTGTACTTGACCGGCTGCGGGTCGAACTCGACGAGGACGAGGGCTATTGCAGCGTCTTCGTAGGGAACTTCATCGACTACCTGCCGTTCCGGATCGGCAAGCTGCGGCTGGCCTTGACCACCGGAGACCTGGATGGGGCCGTGGACGCGATCCTTAGCCTCAAGACATCGAGCCAGATGGTGGGCGCGGAACGGCTGGCGGGCCTGGCCATGGACCTTGAACGTTCAATCCGGGAAGAGTCACCGAGTGCGGAACCTTCCGTTGCACTGCCGCAGCTTGCCGTCAACTACCTCCGGCCGATCAACCTGTGCAGCCGCCAGACCCTGCACAGGCTCCAGGCTCAGCGCCCGCCAGGCGCCAACCGGTAGCCCACGCCGCGGACCGTCTGCAGCCAGCGCGGTTGCTGCGGTGAATCACCGAGTTTCTTCCGGAGGTTGCCCATGTGCACCTCCACGGAACGTTCGTCCGCCTCGCTGATGTAACTTCCGACGTCGTAATCCTCGTCCCGGAGCCGGCGCACCAAATCCGATTTGGTCCGGACCGTCCGTCCCGCCTCGAGCAGGGCATACAGGAGTTCAAATTCGGTCCGGGTCAGGTTAAGCTCCTGGCCGTCCACATTGACCGACCGTGACGCGTAACTCAGATCCAGTCCGTTGTGGCTGTAATGACCGTTTCCGCTGTCACTAACGGCGTCCGCCGGGCGGTCAGAAACGGGAGCGCTCTCCCCCGCGTCCGGAAGCGACCGGGGCCGGCGCATCATCGCCGCTATCCGCGCGCGGAGTTCGCGGGGGCGGAAAGGCTTGGTGAGGTAGTCGTCAGCCCCGGACTCGAGACCGATCAAAGTATCAAGTTCTTCAGCCCGCGCCGTGAGCATCACGATGTAGGCATCCGAGAACTCGCGGATCTGGCGGGATACCTCGAAGCCATCGATATCCGGTAGCCCCAAATCCAGGGTTATGACGTCAGGATTCAAGATTCTGGCAGCCTTAACCCCTTCGGAGCCGCTGCCGGCCACAGTGACGTCAAAACCCGCCTGAGTCAGGACCGTGCGTACCAACTCGCGGATATCCTGATCATCCTCGATGACCAGACCCACTCGCGCATCACTCATACCAGCCCCCTCCGCCAGCTTGACAACGTGAGAAGTATAGCCCGCTGCCGATATCCTGCTGGTATGCATTCCCCTATACTCCCACTTCAGGCCGCCGTTCATGAGTGAACCCGCAACATGGGCCACGGGCCGTCTGAAGTTTTTCCGGCGGCCCTTCCACGAATACCGGCTGACGGACAGGGTGGCCCTGAGCCAGATGCCGCTGTTCGTCACCACACTGCTGGCCGCGGTCCTCGTTTCGGCGTTTTTTCCCGGAAGCATGGACACCCCGCTGTTCGTGGTGTTCCTCTTTTCCCAACTTGCCATTATGGTGCTGTGCTACGTGGTGCCATGGGACCGCCTGCCGCACACCACGTTCCTGGTGATCCCGTTGCTGGACTTCATCTCCATTGCGGTGGGCCGCGAAGGAAGCCAGGAAAGCCTCACAGGAATCAGCCTGCTCGCGGTCTTCCCCGTGATCTGGCTCTGCGCCTCCGGATACTACGTCCGCGTGTCACTGTGGCTGTCCTTCATCATGCCGTTGGCGATCATCTGGACGCCACTTTTTGTGCGCGGAGACGTCTCCGGACCGAACCTGGCCCGTTCGCTGCTGCTTCCTGTGATGATGCTGGGGATCGGAGTATCTGTCACCATGCTGACGCTCAGCCTGAGACGTCAGCAGCGGATCCTGGAGGAGAAAGACAAGCAGCTCCAGGCCAGCCTGCTCAGCACCAGGCGGCAGGAAGCCTTGCTCAACTCCGTTCTTGACACGGTGCACCTGGGCGTCCTCGCCGTCGACGCAGACGGGCACGACATCCTGATGAACCGGAAGCAGCGCGCCAACCACGAACTGGCCCGCCCGAAGGACATCGACGATCCGAACGAGTCCCAGCTGCTGGTCTTCGCCGCAGACCGTACCACCCCTGTCCCTGTGGCAGACCGCCCGGTGCGCAGGGCTGTCCAGGGCGAGACGTTCACGGACTACCTGGTCTGGCTGGGCGCAGGCAAAGAGCAGCGGGCCATCACCACCAGCGCCCGGGCCATGACGGACCCGGACGGGACGTTCGCGGGCTCGGTGATCGTCTTCAGTGATGTGACGGACCTGGTGGACGCCCTGGCCGCCAAGGACGATTTCGTCGCCAGCGTGTCCCACGAATTCAGGACTCCCCTGACCTCCATCCTGGGTTACGTGGAACTTCTCCTGGAGGACGATCCCGGCAACGACCAACTGGAGCCGCTGAACATCATCAAGCGCAATTCAGAAAGGCTTCTCACCTTGGTGTCGGACCTCCTCGCCACCAGGAACGGGCAACTGATCGTGACCCCGCACGCCGTCGACGTCGCTGAACTGGTGCGCGCCAGCGTGTCCGCCGCGATGCCCCGGGCTGACGCCTCCCGCGTGGCGTTGAAAGCCGAAACACCAGCCAAGCTGGAGGCCCATGTGGACGGCCCCCGCATCTCCCAGGTGCTGGATAACCTGGTCTCCAATGCGATCAAGTACTCGCCCGACGGCGGCAATGTGCTGGTGTCCTTGGAGCACGACGACGGCCACCTCGCCTGCCGGGTCAGCGATACGGGCATGGGCATGAGCGCCAACGACCAGGCCCAGGTGTTCGCCAAGTTTTTCCGGACCAGCAACGTCCGCCGGACAGCCATTCCCGGCGTGGGGCTGGGCCTCCCCATCAGCAAGGCCATCGTGGAGGCCCACGGCGGAACCATCCAGGTAGAAAGCAAACTGGGCCAGGGCACCACATTCACGTTCCGGGTGCCGGTCTAGCCTCCCGCGCGGGCAGTCCGGACCACTTCGCCCCAGGACTGCCGCGCCAGGTCCGCCACAGCTGCCAGGATGTCCGACGGCGGCAGCGACAGATCCAGCGGAAACTCAACAATGTCGATGTCAGTGTTAAGGATCCGCCGCAGTTTCATCTCGCCCGCCCCTGCATAGACCAGCCAGGCGGTGGGCACACCCAGGGCGGTGCAGTGGGCAAGCATCTGGTAGTGGTCGGCGGTCAGTGACGCGCCAAGGTCAGCGGCGGCCTTGTACTTCGCGTTGTAGGCCACCACGGGGCGTCCGCCCAGCAGATGCACGGCGTCCGGGCGAACAGACAGCCTGTCGGAATCGTGGACAGCCTCGCTGAGGAGCGCGTTGTACTTCAGCCGCATCTCCCCCGGATACGCCGCCATCGCCTCGCGGAGCGCCGTGCCCACAAAATCCTCGAACACGTGGGCCATGTCCACCACAAACGACGCAGTCTGCTGCTTCCCCTCCCCAGCCTCCGCGGAGGCATTCTTCAGGATCAGCTCCGCGAGGCGCAGCACTGACTGGTAGCGGACGTTCATCCTGCTGGGGGTCCACGGCGGCAGGGGCGCGCCGGCTGGAAGGCGGGTGACGGCGTCGAGCTTTCCCTTCAGCTGCCGCAGGCGGCTCAGCACCTCCGGCCGGACGCGTGGAACCTGTCCCATCCGCTCCAGCGCGGCCCGCAGGATCCGGTTTTCGGCGATGTCCTCAGTGAATTCGTCATAGGACACTTCCAGCGGCACCAGCATGCCGGGGCGGCGCGAGATCTGGTCGGAAATCCGGATGCGGCCCTTGACCGTGCGGAGGGACTCGTCAACGGTGAGGTAGCCCTGCAAGACTCCTCGTCCAAGCGCACGCTCCGCCATTTGGGCGAGGGATTCGGCCAGCGCGCTCCAGAGTTCGCGGTCCTCGGCAGCCGCCACGGAATCGGGCCGGAAGCCCTGATTACCGGCATAGCTGAGGAGGAACAGGAGCCGGCTCAGCCCCAGCCGGTCCTTGGGGCGCACATCCAGCTGTAGCGTGGCCGTGCGGACCGACCCCACCTTGCCCGCGGGCTCGATCCGGTACAAGCCCATGCCCATCGGGGACGCCTTGGCCAGCCCGCTGGCGTTCACGAAGGCCGCACTGGCGGCATCCAGGCGTTCCACGGTGCCCTTGGACAGCTCGTCGAGGACCAGATGGCGCGCTGCCTGGCCACGGCCGCGCTGCGCTGCACCGCCTAACGCTGCGCCGCCGTGCGCGGGAGTGTGGGTTGGCTTAGCTGGTAACAAGGCGTCCCAGCAGCTGCTCCAGCCCGAACCGCTCCTCCAGCTGCGCCCGGGTCAGCTGGCCGTGGTAGTGCTCCTCCAGCAGCGGCATCAGCTCGTATTTCCAGATCCGGCGCAGCCCGGCCGGCGTCTGGGCTGCCTTCTTCATGAAGTACGACGGGCCAATCATCAGGTCCCGGTCCCACTCGTCGATGGCCGCGTTCAGCGCATCCAGCAGCAGCGCCGGCGTGGTGTCCAGGTCCCGCACCTGCAGGAACCGCAGCAACGACCCCTTCACGGGCTCCGTCTGCGGGTGCAGCTCGATGAACGCGAACCGGCGTCGGATGGCGGCGTCCATCATGGCGATGGACCGGTCCGCGGTGTTCATGGTGCCGATGATGTACAGGTTGTCCGGCAGCGTAAACGGCTCGTTGGGGCTGTATTGCAGGTAGATCCGGTCATCGCGGTATTCCAGCAGGAAGTACAGCTCGCCGAATACCTTGGCCAGGTTGGCGCGGTTCATCTCGTCAATGATCAGGAAATAGGGCTTCTTTTCGTTCCCAGGCTTGGCGGCTTCCTCGGCCAGCCGGCGCAGCGGCCCCGCCACGAGCTTGAAGGACACCTGGCCCTCGTCAGTCTTGTCCGGCCGGTAGCCCTCGAAAAAGTCCTCATACGCGTACGACGGGTGGAACTGCACCAGCTTCACCCGCTCGTCCGTGCTGTCCTGGGCCAGCTCCGCCGCGAGATGCTTGGCCAGGTACGTCTTGCCCGTTCCGGGCGGCCCGTACAGGACCAGCTGGCGGTTCTCCTCCAGCAGTTCCGCGATCTCCTGCAGCGGCTCCAGGTCCATGTGCAGCGAATCCGCGAAGTCGCGGCTGAGCGGGCGGAAGCCCTCCTGCACAGGGGGCACGACGGCGGCAGGCGCGTCGGCGTCGTTGTCCTCCGGTTCCGCCTCGGCCGGCACGAGCGCCTGGAGCGCCTGCACCACCCTGGTCACGTCAACAACGATCCCCGAGGTGGCCAGCTGGCGCTGGACGTGGCGGGGCAGGTCCGCGGTGGCGTGGCCGTCGTCGTCCAGCCAGCGCACCTTGCGCCGCAGGCGGCGGTTGTCGTCGTTGTGCTCGGGTTCGCCCAGCACCACGCCCAGCCGCACGGTGCCGGCGTGCTGGAACAGAACCAGGTCGCCCGGCTTCATGACGGTCAGGAAGGCGAACACCGCCGTTTTGGTGTCCTCCCGCTCGACGTAGCCGAGATGCTTGTAGTCCTCGTCCACGGCGTGCTGCACCAGCCCCGCGGTCACGCCGGGGTCCAGGTGGCGGAGATGTTCGACGTCGAGCGTCACCTTCTCCTCGTCCTGCCACGCGGTGAGGAGTTCAGCGTTGTCGCTGTGGGTACGCAGCAGCCACGCGCGTCGGCCGGGGTCCCCGACTTTGCGCCACTGGCTGACCAGCTGGCGGGCGTACCAGTCGATGCGCTGGCCCGCCTGTTCATCCAGGTGCAGGCGGATGCGGTTAATGTCCGCGGTGATTTCCTCGTCGGAATCGCCCTTCGCCCCGCCTACCAGCGAGGCGAAGGCGTCGCGGATTTCCTGCCGCTCCACGTCCGCCACTACCGGCTCGAAGTAGCTGGGCCAGGCCAGGTACTCGATGCTGCGGCGGATGGCGGGCTGGTCCGCCGGGGTGCCCGCGGCGAGCTCGTGGAACTTCAGCGGGTCCTTCAGCGCCTTCGCGATGGCCACCGGAACCTGCTGGTCCACATGCTGCACAAACCGGCAGAGCCACTTCAGGTGGTCCCAGATGGTCCAGTTGAATTCGGCGGTGCGGTCCCTGATCACGCCGTGGTCCGTCATGCCCTTGTAGAGTTCCTCGGGCAGCTCCAGCGGTGGCTCCAGCCAGGACGCGGCCTCCGCCACCCGGGCGCGCTTGACCTTCAGCGACTTGACCTCGTGCGCCAGGGGCAGTGACTGCAGGAAGAGTAGCTCCACGGCCAGCTGCTTGGCCTCCCGGGAGGCGTCCTCGAGGTTCTGCCGGAGATTGGTCATCATGGGCGCCTTGGCATCCGCGGCTCCCCGGTTCAGGCGCTCCAGCAGCTCCGCCGCAGCCTCCGCTGTCCAGGTCAGGGTGTTCCCGTCCAGGGCCGACGGCTTGCCCTGCAGGCCCGGTCCCAGCACGAACCAGGCCGCGTCCTCGATCTCCTTTGAGACACCGAGGGCGCGGTGCATGGCAGTCTTGGGATTTGGGGTCATGGGTTCAAATTTACAGGCTCAAACTGGATGCCTGCTCCGAAGACCCTGGCGGTGTGCAGATCCGAGGCCTGCTATTTGACTGCCCCGAGTCCGGCTCCGGGCCGCTTGCGCCCCAGGATGAAGTAGCCCATCGGCCCGATGAAATTGATCAGTGCGGCCACCCGCCAGGCTGCCTTCGGCCCGTTGATTTGCGCCGCCGGACGCTTGGAGATGTCGCGCTGGGCGGCCAGCATCAGCGCCACCTGCCCTATCCCGATGACCACGAATCCCGCCCGTGCCGCCGGTGACATCTCTTTCCAGGTCTTTTTGTTTTTCTTGGCCATGGTCAACGCTCCTTATTGGGTATTTCCAGTTTCCGGTGTGCGCCGTGCCTGCGCAACGGGTGTGCAGGCACGGCGCCGTGCGGTTCAAAACGTGAACGGCTCAAACGGTGAACGGGGCCAGCCGCTCCTTCTGCTCCGGCGTCAGGCGCAGGACGCGGCCGGAGGCCTCGTCCACAAACGCCAGATGGCTGCTGGCCCGGACGCACTCCTCCCGGGTGACCGGGTCCTGCACCACGTAGTGGATGTCAAAACTGGCGCCTTTCACCGCGCCGATCCACAGTTGGACCACGGCCGGGATGTTGCGGTATTCGAGGGTCTTCACGTAGCGGATCCTGTGGTCCACCACCAGCGCCAGGGTCCCCTCCGGAACATCGTTGAAGAGCGAGACTTCCGGCTCAATGCCGGGCAGGCCGGTTCCCCGCGGAGGCCCGAACGCTGTAATCCGCGCCTCCTCCAGCATCCGGACGATCTGGACGTTGTTGATGTGCCCATAGGCGTCCATGTCACCCCAGCGCATCGGGACCAGGACCTCGATGCGCCGGGGATCGGGGACGCCTGGACCGCGGCCGGAAGCGGGCTCAGACGCGTGGTCGGTACCCAGCGTGCTCAGCTGTGGACCGCCGTCGAATCGTCCACAACGGTTTCCTCAACATCGGAACCGGCGAACTGGGACATGTACAGCCGGTAGTAGGCACCTTCCGCTGCCAGGAGAGCCATGTGGTTGCCCTGCTCCACGATCTTGCCGTTCTCCATCACCAGGATGGTGTCGGCGTCCCGGATGGTGGAGAGCCGGTGCGCGATCACAAAGCTGGTGCGGTCCGTCCGCAGCGCCGCCATGGCCTTCTGGACCAGCAGCTCGGTGCGTGTGTCCACGGAGCTGGTGGCCTCGTCCAGGATGAGCAGTGACGGGTTGGCCACAAATGCGCGCGCGATGGTGATCAGCTGCTTTTCACCGGCGCTGACGTTGTTGCCTTCTTCATCGATTACGGTGTCGTAGCCATCCGGCAGTGCGCGCACAAAGCGGTCCACGAAGGTGGCCTTGGCCGCTGCCATGACCTGCTCCTCAGTAGCGTCCAGGTTGCCGTACCGGATGTTGTCGTAAATGGACCCGCCAAACAGCCACGCATCCTGGAGCACCATGCCCACCTTGGACCGCAGCTCGGACCGGCTTAGGTGTGTGACATCCACGCCGTCCAGGGTGATGGAGCCTGAGTTGAGCTCGTAGAAGCGCATCACAAGGTTCACCAGGGTGGTTTTACCGGCCCCCGTGGGACCAACGATTGCCACTGTGTGCCCGGGTTCTGCGGTGAAGGACAGGTTTTCGATCAGTGGTTTGTCCTCGGTGTAGCTGAACGTGACGTCCCTGAACTCCACATGCCCGTCGGTCTTGGCCGGCAGGTGCTCGGTGGCGGTCTCGGAGTCCTGCTCATCGGCGTCGAGGAATTCAAAGACCCGCTCCGAGGACGCGACGCCGGACTGCAGCATGTTGGCCATGCCGGCCATCTGGCCCAGCGGCTGGGTGAACTCTCGCGAGTACTGGATGAATGCCGTGGCGTCGCCCAGGGACATCGAGCCCGAGGCCACCCGGAGGCCACCCACGACGGCGATGCCCACATAGCTGAGGTAGGAAACGAACTGCATGACGGGGAAGATCATGCCCGAGACGAACTGGGCTCCGAAGCTGGCCTTGAAGAGGGCCTCGTTTCGCTCTTCGAAGCGTTCCAGCATGTCAGCGTCACGGCCGAAGACCCGCACAAGGTCGTGCCCGGAGAAGGATTCCTCGATCTGGCCGTTCAGCTCGCCCGTGTTCTTCCATTGGGCGGCGAAGAGCTTCTGGCTGCGCGAGCCGATCAGGCCGGCAGCCACACCGGACAGCGGCAGCGCAACGAGGGCGATGAGAGCGAGCTGCCAGGAGACGATGAACATCATGATGACAATGCCGATGACCGTCAGCAGCGAGCTGATCAGCTGCGCAAAGGCCTGCTGCAGCGCCTGCTGGACGTTGTCGACATCGTTCGTCACCCGGGAGAGGACGTCGCCGCGCTGGCGGGTGTCGAAGTAGTTCAGCGGGAGCCGGTTCAGCTTCTTTTCGGTGTCGTCCCGGAGCCTGCGGATCACCTTCATCACGATGCGGTTCAGCACGTAGCCCTGCAGCCAGAGGAAGATGTTGGCCACAAAGTACATCAGCAGCACGATGGCGATCAGGACCGAGAGCTTCTGGAAATTGATCCCGGTGCCGGGAACCAGCTCCATCCGGGACACCATGTCCGCGAAGTTGTCCTGGCCCTGCTGGCGCAGGCCTTCCACGAACTGGTCCTTGCTGGCGCCGGCGGGGAGCTGCTTGCCCACGACGCCGCCGAAGATAACGTCCATGGCCTGGCCCAGGATCTTGGGGGCGATGACGTTCAGGACCACCGAGACAACCACCAGGGCCACCACGGCGTAAATGCCCACAGCCTCAGGCTTCAGGAGCCCCAGCAGGCGCTTCGCCGAGGGCCAGAAGTGCTCGGCCTTCTTGGCGGGCATGCCGCCGAACATGTCGCCGTCGGCCTCGGAGGGCTTGTATTCCTCCTCGAAGAAATCGTCGTCCTCCAGGAGGTCTTCCGGAGTTACGGAATCCGGGTTCGTTTCGGTGGTCGAGCCTGTCGTTTCGGTGGTCGAGCCTGTCGAGACGTTCTTGGCGGCGCTCATGCCATTTCCTCCACGCTCAGCTGGGATTCAACAATTTCCTGGTAGGTGGGTGAGGTTTCCAGGAGTTCCTCATGCGTTCCGCGGTCCACGATCCGGCCGTTGTCCAGGACCAGGATCTGGTCTGCGTCGGTGATGGTGGAGATCCGCTGGGCCACGATGATCACTGTGGCGTCGGCGGTGGTCTGTTTCAGCGCGGCGCGGAGCCTGGCATCGGTTGCGACGTCCAGCGCCGAGAACGAATCGTCAAAGAGGTAGACCTTGGGTTTTGTGATCAACGCCCGGGCGATGCAGAGCCGCTGCCGCTGGCCGCCGGAGACGTTGGTGCCGCCCTGCGCGATGCGGGCGTTCAGTCCGTTCTTCTTCTCGCGGACAAAGCCCTCGCCCTGGGCGATCTGCAGCGCGTCCCAGAGTTCCTGGTCCGTGGCCTCGGTCTTGCCGAAGCGCAGGTTGTGCTCGATGGTGCCCGAGAAGAGGTACGGCCGCTGCGGTACCAGGGCCACGCGCTTGGTGATCTCGGCACGGTCCAGGTTGCTGACGGAGACGCCGTCCAGGAGGACTTCGCCCTCGGCGATGTCGTACAGGCGCGGCAGCAGGGCCAGCAGCGAGGTCTTGCCTGCACCGGTGGAACCGATGATGGCAACGGTCTCGCCCGGCTTGGCGGTGAAGCTGATGTTGCTCAGCACCGGCGTCTCGGCACCGGGGTAGGCAAAGGTGACGTTCCGGTATTCCACTACCCCGGCCAGCGTGGCGGGAGTCTCAGGACGTTCGGGATCGTGGATGGAGGGTTCGACGTCGAGCACTTCACCGATGCGGTCCGCGCAGACGGAGGCGCGCGGGATCATCATGGCCATAAACGTGCCCATCATGACGGCGATCAGGATCTGGAGCAGGTACTGCAGGAAGGCGGTCAGGGCGCCCACCTGCATTTCGCCCGAATCCACGCGCTGGCCGCCGAACCACAGCACCGCGGCCGTGGACAGGTGCAGGATCATGCCGATGGCCGGGAACATCAGGACAAACAGGGCCCCGATTTTCAGGGAGACGTCGGTCAGGTCCTTGTTGGCAACGCCGAAACGCTCGGTTTCATATGGTTCGCGGACAAATGCGCGGACTACGCGGATGCCAATGATCTGCTCGCGAAGGACCGCGTTGATGCGGTCGATCTTCTTCTGCATGGAACGGAACAGGGGCATGAGCCGGACCACCAGGTAGCCCACCACCACGATCAGCACGGGCACGGAGACCCAGACCAGCCACGACAGGCTGATGTCCTCGCGCAGCGCCATGATGATGCCGCCGATGCACATGATGGGGGTGGCCACCATGAAGTTCAGTCCCATCAGCACGAGCATCTGGACCTGCTGGACGTCGTTGGTGCCGCGGGTGATGAGGGTGGGGGCGCCGAACGTGTTCACGTCCTTGGCTGAGAAACTGGTGACCTTGCGGAACACCCCGCGGCGCAGATCGCGGCCCACGGCCATGGCCGTTTTGGAGCCGTAGTAAACGCCGGCGATGGCGGTGCCCACCTGGACAATGGCCACCAGCAGCATCACGGACCCGGTCCGCCAAATGAAATCCGTGTCCCCGCGGGAAACGCCTTCGTCGATGATCTGGGCGTTGAGGCTGGGAAGGTAGAGCGCTGCGATGGTGGACGCCAGCTGGAACACAACGACGGCCACGATGTATGGCATGTACGGTTTGGAGTAGCGCCGTATGAGGGTGAGGAGCATGCCCGTGAATCCTTAGGAAGAGAGCGCGAAACGATGAGGATAAGTGGTAACAGACGGGGCTGACATTTCTCAGCCTACCCACTCTACGAAATCCGTTGCCCGGGCGAAACATCTACGGTAAATATCATCCGATCGGCGTACTCCCCCACACGTTCCTCCCCACTCACCTGCGCGAACGGACACTGGCGGCCCCGGATCCGTGGGGCCTCAAGTGTCCGTTCGCGCGTCTGTCAGCGGTCGCGCGTCGGTCAGCGGTTCGCGGATGCGAGTTCCGGCGTCGGGCTTTCAGCGTCTGCGCCTGCGTCGGCGCCGACGCCGGCGCCGGCGCCCGTCCCCGCCCCTCCTTCGGCCTCCGGCTGAATGTCAACGGTGCGCCGCAGCGGGCGCTCCTTGATGAACAGGACCGAGATCAGGGCTACCACCGCAACGCCGGCGGAGATCAGGAAGGCCTCGGCGGTGGCGTCGCCGTAAGCGGCGCGCATGATCTCGCGGACCGGTGCGGGCATGTCAACGAGGTCCATGCTGGCTCCGGCCGACCCGCCCGCCACCGGGATGCCGGCCGCTGCCAGGCCCTGCGTGGCGAGTTCGCTGACCCGGCTGCTGAGGACGGCGCCGAGCACGGACACACCGATTGCGCCGCCCACCGAACGGAAGAAGGCAACAGACGCGCTGGCCGAGCCGATATCTGACGCCCGGACCGTGTTCTGCACCGCCAGGACCAGGTTCTGCATCAGCATGCCGAGGCCCACGCCCAGGATGGCCGTGAAGATCCCGGCCTGCCACAGTTCGGTGGTGTGGTCCATGGTGCCGGCCAGGCCGAGGCCGCCGATCAGCAGGGTGGACCCGCCGATCAGGTAGCCCTTCCACTTTCCGGTGCGGCTGATGAGCAGACCGGAAACGACGGAGCCGGTCAGGTTGCCGGCGATCATCGGCAGCGTCAGGAGCCCGGCTTCGGTAGGCGTGGCGCCGCGGGCCACCTGGAAGTACTGGCCCAGGAAGGTGGTTGAACCGAACATCGCGATACCCACAGCCACTGAAGCGATGATGGCCAATGCGGTGGTGCGTTCGGAGATGATCTTCAGCGGGATGATGGGCTGCTCCACCTTGGACTCCACCAGCACCAGCAGGGCCAACAAAACCACACCGCCGCCCACCATGGCGGCCGACTGCCAGGAAACCCAGTCATAGTAGGCGGGGTTGCCGGCGAAGGAAACCCAGATCGGGAGCAGGCTGACGCCGGAGGTCAGCAGGATGGAGCCAAGCCAGTCGATCTTGACGTGGCGTTTGATGTGCTCGATTTTCAGGGTGATCTGGAGCAGGATCAGCGCAACGACGGCGAGCGGCACGCAGACGAAGAAGGTCCAGCGCCAGCCCAGCGGGCTGTCCACGATGAATCCGCCCAGCAGCGGGCCGCCGGCAGTGCCCACCGCCATCACGGCGCCCATGTAGCTGGAGTATTTGCCGCGGTCACGCGGCGGGATCATGGTGCCGATGATGGCCTGCGCCAACGCGGTGAGCCCGCCCATGGCCGCGCCCTGGATAACGCGGGCGGTGAGCAGCAGCGGGATGGTCTCGGAGAGTCCGGCCATGACGGAGCCGGCCACAAAGATGACAATGCTCAGCTGGACCAGCAGCTTCTTGTTGAAGAGGTCGGACAGCTTGCCCCAGATGGGGGTGGTGACGGCGTTGGCCAGCAGCGCGGCGGTGATCACCCAGGCGAAGTCGGTCTGGGTGCCGTGCAGATCGGACATGATGGTGGGCAACGCATTGGCCACGATGGTGCTGCTGAGGATGGCGGTGAAGAACGCCGCGAGGAGCCCGGTCAGGGCTTCCATGATCTGGCGGTGCGTCATCGCCAAGGGCGGTGAGGCGGGTTGGCTCGACATATCAGTGCTCCTGGAGGTTCTGGGGTGCGGCGGCTGGTGCCGCGGTTGAAGGTGCCGGGAGTGCATGTGCCCGGGCTGAATGCTTGAGGGACTCCGAGAGTTTGTCAGGATCCGTGCCGTGTCTTCGGCATCCTCCTGGCTCCAATCGCTGAGGTACTCCTGCAGCGTGGCCGTGCGGCGCTCTTCGATCTTCCGGAGCTTGTCAGCGCCGGCCGGCGACAGTGCAACCAACTGGGCGCGGCCGTCGTCGGGATCCTGCCGCCGGATCACGTAACCCAGCTCTTAAAGCGCGAGAGGACACTTGGGGCCCTTTGGAATGGGGCCTCAAGTGTCCTCTCGCGCTGTGGTGGAGCGGGGGCTGTGGTGGAGCGGGTGCTTTGGTGCTGGGTGTTCAGTCGTCCAGGTGGGTGGGGCCGAACATTTTGAGCAGTGTTTCGACGACGACGACGTTGGGTCCGTCCGCCGCGAAGCCCGCCTTGAGCGCGTCCCCGACATCCTCGGGGGCCACCCGTGTGGCCGGCACGCCGAAAGCTTCGGCGAGCTTGACGAAATCGGGACGCGCAAGCTCGGTGGCCGTGGCCTTCCCGAACGCGCCCACCATGTATTCACGCAGGATGCCGTAGCCGCCGTCGTCCACGATCAGCCAGGTGACCGGGATGTTGTGCTGCTTGGCGGTGGCGAGTTCGGAAATGGAGTACATGGATGAACCGTCACCGGACACGGCGAGGACCCGGCCGGGCTTGCCGACTGTTTCCAGCCCGACGGCGCCACCGATGGCTGCCGGGAAGCCGTAGCCCAGGCCGCCGGCACCCTGGGCCGAGTGGAACTGGCCCTGCCGGGCATCCCAGCAGCTCCAGCCCCAGTACGCGGAAATGGTCATGTCCCAGAAGGTCTGCATGTCCGCGGGGACGGCTTCGCGGATGTCGGCCATGAACTTCAGCTCTTTGCCCAGGTCCTGGGATTCCAGCCGTGCCTTGACCTTGGCGAGCGAGTCCTTCACCAGGTCCTCCGGGGCGGTCCCGTGCCAGCTGCGGATGGTGTCGACGGGCGCCACCAGGGCCTCGTCGAGGGCGGCGAGCGCCTGGCCGGCGTCGGCACGGATACCCAGGCCGGGGCTGTTCGATTCGAGTACGCGCGGCTCGGCGTCGATCTGGATGATGCGGCCGCGGGGCGCGAAGGTGAAGTAGTTGGACGTGACTTCACCGAGGGACGAGCCGATGACAATCAGGACGTCCGCGTCTTCCAGGAGGTCCGTCATATGCCGGTCCTCGATCCAGGACTGCAGCGAGAGCTCGTGGGTCCACGGGAAGGCGCCGTTGCCGCCAGGCGTGCAGATGACCGGTGCCCGCAGCTTTTCGGCAATCGAGAGCAGCGACTTTTCGGCCCGGCCCCGCCGGGTACCGCCACCGGCGATGATGGCGGGACGTTCCGCCGTCGACAGCCATTTCACTGCTTCCCGGACCAGCTCCACGCGCGGCGGGTTGTCCGCTGCTTCGGCGAGCGCGTCCTCCACCGGGGGCACCATGATGGGATCCAGCAGCACGTTCTGTGGGACTTCCAGCCAGACCGGGCCCTGCGGCGAGGAGATGGCTTCGGTCCAGGCATCCTGGATGGCCGACGGAATGCCGGACGCGTGCTGGATCAGGCGCTGGCTCTTGGTGACGTTCGCGGCCGAGGCCTTCTGGTCATCGAGCTGGTGGAGCATGCCCTTGCGGCGGGCGCCTAGTCCTTCGAGCGGGATCTGGCTGGCCACCACCACCATGGGCACACCCGTGGCGTAGGCCTCCTGCAGGCCGGCCAGGGACGTCAGTGCACCGGGTCCGGTGGACAGGAACAGCACGCCCACTTCGCCGGTGGCGCGGGAGTACCCGTCCGCGGCGAAGGCGCTGTTGTTCTCCACGCGGGAGGACACGAAGTGCAGGTTGCCGCGGCCCATGGCGTCAAACAGGCCGAGCGCGTGCTGGCCCGGGATGCCGAAGACGGTCTTGGCGCCGAGCGCTTCAAGGGTTTCGACGACGAGGTCCCCGCCGTTGCGCTGGCTGGTCCCCTTGGTAGGTGCTGCTGTGCCCGGATCGAAATCAATCATGGTGGCTATTCCTTGGTTCCGGTTGCGAAACCGGCAGGTTGGCGGGCTTCTTGGCCGAGAGCTTGGGCGGCGTAGCCGTTGGCGGTCCCGAACCGGTCACCTTCAACAGCATTGTCCGCCATCAGGGTGATCAGTTCATAGGCCACATGGCTGGCTGCCACGCCGGTGATTTCGGCGTGGTCGTATGCAGGAGCAACCTCGACGACGTCGGCGCCCACCAGGTTCATGCCGCGGAAGCCCCGGATGATCTCCAGGAGTTCGCGGCTGGTGATGCCGCCGGCCTCGGGGGTTCCGGTGCCCGGCGCGTGTGCGGGGTCCAGGACGTCGATGTCCACGGAGATGTAGAGCGGGCGGTTGCCGATCCGGTCGCGGACCTTGGCAACGGTCTCCAGGACGCCCTGGTAGTAGACGTCCGCGGAGGTGACGATGCCGAACCCGAAGCGGTGGTCGTCGTCGAGATCCTTTTTGCCGTAGAGCGGGCCGCGAGTGCCGATGTGGCTGATCGCTTCCGTGTCCAGGATGCCTTCCTCAACGGCCCGGCGGAACGGGGTGCCGTGGGTGTATTCGGCGCCGAAGTAGGTGTCCCAGGTGTCGAGGTGGGCGTCAAAGTGCAGCATGGCAATGGGTCCGCCGGCCCGCTCGGCAGCCGCGCGGAGCAGCGGCAGGGCGATGGTGTGGTCCCCGCCGAGCGTCACCAGCTTGCTGCCGGCCGCGGTGAGGTCCAGGGCGTTCTGCTGGATGGTTTCGATGGCTTCGTTGATGTTGAACGGGTTGACCGCCATGTCGCCGGCGTCGGCCACCTGGATGTTCTCGAACGGGCTGACGTCCCAGGCCGGGTTGTAGGGCCGGAGCAGGCGGCTGGCCTCGCGGATGTGGTTGGAGCCGAAACGGGCACCCGGGCGGTACGAAACACCCGAGTCGAAGGGCGCTCCCACCACCGTCACGTCAGCCTTGGCCACCTGGTCCAGGCGCGGCAGGCGGGCGTAGGTTGCAGCGCCGGCATAGCGCGGGATACGGGATGAATCGATGGGGCCAAGGTTGCCGTTGGCTTCGATGCGCAGCTCTTTCAAGATGAGCCTCTCCTTCGAGGATTGATCGGCGGGTGTGACAGCCATCATAGCCTGAAGTTTCCTTATGCGCATCAGTTGTTTACAAAACAGCCACCCGTCAACCGGGAAGGAACGCAGCAACGCTAGCGAGCGGGGAGCAGCAACCTACCGGCTGGCGGCGGGGACCAGGACCCAGAGAACTTCGACGGCCTCGTCGGTGGGATTGACCCACGTATGCGGTTCGCGGCCCGGGAATGTCACGGTGTCGCCGGTGCTGAGCTCGTATTCCTCATTGGTCAGGATCAGCCGGATGCGCCCCTTGATCACATGGAGCACATCCACGTCGCAGTCCACGGCGTAAAGCTCAGCCTCGCCGCGGCCATGCGGCTCGATGACGGCCTGGATGATCTGGATGCGCCGTTCGGAACGGGCAGTCAGCAGCCGCTCCACGATGCCTTCGCCGCCCAGGGAGATCCGTGGGCCTTCGTCCCGCTTGGTCAGGTGGGTTTCCGGGGCCACAAACAAGTCGCCGATCGAGATGGACAGGACCTGGCACAGCGTCACCAGGGACGCGACCGACGGCGACGTAAGGTCACGTTCCACGCGGCTGAGGAAGCCCTTGGTCAGGCCGGTGGCGTCGGCAACCTGCTCGATGGTCAGCCGCTGCGACTGCCGGGCGGCACGGATTCGGGAACCGATGGCAACGGGAACGTTGCTCGGCTCAACTGGCAGTGCCTTCATGTGCAGACCTTTCGTGGCCGGCGGTGCGGCCCCATCTCTGGAGCAATCCTAATGGCCAGCCGGCCCGTGTGACGTGGCGGGCGCCGCGGCGAACAACAGATACTACGGCCGACCTTGACTGTTGCGTCGGTCACAGCATACGATTCTGGGCAACAAGTGTTGCCTGTGAGGCAATATTTGAGGAACTCTTCCTCCCAATTCCACAAGAGCAGCAGAATACCGGCTTCCCCAGCAGCGCCGCCGGGATTCCAGACACACTGCAGATCAGCTCCAAGGAGCCCCAAATGGACGCCAACTTCGTCAACATCGCCATCGTGGTGGTGTACCTCATCGCCATGCTGGCCTTCGGCTGGTGGGGCAAGTCCCGCACCAAGAACAACAGCGACTTCCTGGTTGCCGGCCGCCGCCTCGGCCCCCTGCTCTACACCGGCACCATGGCCGCCGTCGTCCTGGGCGGTGCCTCCACCGTCGGCGGCGTCGGCCTCGGCTACAAGTTCGGCATCTCCGGCATGTGGCTGGTGGTCGCCATCGGCGCGGGCGTGCTCCTCCTGAGCCTGCTCTTCGCAGGCACCATCCAGCGGCTGAAGATCTACACGGTCTCCCAGATGCTCAGCCTGCGCTACGGCCAGCGCGCCACCCAGACCTCCGGCATCGTGATGCTGGCCTACACCCTGATGCTCTGCGCCACCTCCACCGGCGCCTACGCCACCATCTTCGTCGTCCTGTTCGACTGGGAGCGCTGGCTCGCCATCGCAGTCGGCGGCGCCATCGTCCTGGTCTACTCCACCATCGGCGGCATGTGGTCCATCACCCTGGCCGACCAGGTGCAGTTCATCATCAAGACCGTGGGCATCTTCGCCCTGATGCTGCCGTTCACGCTCAACGCCGCCGGCGGCTTCGACGGCATCCGCAGCCGCGTTGACGCCAGCTTCTTCCAGCTTGATGGCATCGGGATGCAGACCATCATCACGTACTTCGTGGTCTACACCCTGGGCCTCCTGATCGGCCAGGACATCTGGCAGCGCGTCTTTACCGCCAAGACCCCCACCGTGGCCCGCTGGGGCGGCGCAACGGCCGGCGTCTACTGCATCCTGTACGGCGTCGCCGGTGCCCTGATCGGCCTGGCCGCCCGCGTGGCCCTGCCCGACATCGACGTCGCCAACCTCGGCAAGGACGTTGTCTACGCCGAAGTCGCCACCCAGATCCTGCCGATCGGCATCGGCGGCTTGGTCATGGCCGCCGCAGTCGCCGCCATGATGTCCACCGCCTCCGGCGCCCTCATCGCCGCCGCCACGGTGGCCCGCGCCGACGTGGTGCCGTTCGTCGCGAGCTGGTTCGGCAAGACGATCAACACCGACGACACCGAAAACCCCGAGCACGACGTCAAGGCCAACCGTTACTGGGTCCTTGGCCTGGGCATCGTGGCCGTGCTGATCTCCATGGCGGCACAGGACGTCGTCGTGGCACTGACCATCGCCTACGACATCCTGGTGGGCGGCCTGCTGGTGGCCATCCTCGGCGGCCTGGTCTGGAAGCGCGGCACCGGCATCGCAGCCGCCTGGTCCATGGCCGTTGGCTCGGTCCTGACCCTGGCCCTGCTGATCATGTACGCCGTCGGAGTCATCCCCAGCGTTGACGGCGTCTACGCCAACGAACCCATCTACTGGGGCCTCGGCGCCTCGCTGGTTTCGTACATCGTGATCTCGCTGCTCACGCCTCCCACGGACCCCGAGGTCCGCGAGGCCTGGGAGAAGCGGGTCGCAGGAGCGGTCACCGAAGAGCTGCCCATGGAGGCCCACCCGGTCGCCAGCCACTCGAGCCACTAATCTCGATGCTCCTATGGTTGTCAAGCGGCGTTTTGGAGGGTTTCGTGGCCTTGTTGGATCTTGATGAGGATGGGATGAATTTCGCGGCAGACGTAGCGTTTGAGT
>NZ_JBTNDK010000015.1:0-108929 GCF_054511035.1 Pseudarthrobacter sp. MDT1-22
AAAAACACAACACAATAACAACACCACACCTGCAACCAAAAGTTGCAGGAGCATGTTGTAACCAGATTTCCCACACACCCCCCTTTTTCGGGTGTGACGGGTCGAAGGGTTACGGCGGTCATAGCGTGGGGGAAACGCCCGGTCCCATTCCGAACCCGGAAGCTAAGACCCACAGCGCCGATGGTACTGCACCCGGGAGGGTGTGGGAGAGTAGGTCACCGCCGGAACATCATTACAGGTCGAGAGCCCCCCAACCACCAGGTTGGGGGGCTCTCCCATGTTAACCACCACACCACAAACACCCCACCAAACGCAGGACTAGCCCGGCACCCCACCGAAAACGCGGCACCCACCACACCCGCCGCCGTCGTGCACCACACAACCCGGCACCCGAAGTGACAGAGCGTCCGGCTGAACGTCGCACGAACTGAGAGAGCATCCGGCGGAACACTCCAGGAACTGCGAGAGCGTCCGCTGAGGGCGCAATTCCCCCGCAATTCCCTGGAAAACCGGTGATTTTAGTCAAAAAATGGCGGAAACACGCGGAATTTGCGGACCTCGGGGGCCCAAGCTGGTAAGTTTTCGAACAGTGGCTTGCACGCATGCCGCGTTCAGGCTCCAGAAATCGTGACCGTCCAGGAGGACATCAATGGCTAAGAACCGTAGTGAACTTGTTTCAGAGGTAGCAGGCAAGGCCGGCACCAGCCAGGCAGCCGTCAACTCCGTCCTCGATGCACTGTTCGAGGTATTCGAGACTTCCGTCGCCGCCGGCGAGAAGATCACCATCCCGGGCTGGCTCGCAGTTGAGCGCACCGACCGTGCAGCACGCACCGGCCGCAACCCGCAGACGGGCGAGACCATCCAGATCGCGGCAGGCCACAGCGTCAAGCTGACCGCCGGCTCCAAGCTGAAGGCTGCAGTCGCCAAGAAGAAGTAGTCTTCTTCAGCAACAGCAGCAAAGGAGCGGCAACCTCAGGGTTGCCGCTCCTTTGCTTTAAGCCGATTCTGCTTTAATCCGATTCGCCGCGCGGGCACCCGTAGCGGACAATGGATAGGTGCCTTCTGCAGCAAAATCCCGTCCCACAGCACCCCAGCCAGGCCCCGACAGGGGCGCCCCGGCCAGGGCTGGCGGCGTCGTGGGGATTTCCCGGCCGTGGCAGCTCGCGGGCCTTGCAGCCCTCTTCCTGGGACTGACGGCGGCACTCCTTTTCTCCGGCGCCGCCGCGGCCCGTGAGGTCTCTGACCCGGGGGCACTGGTCCGCTGGGGGCTTCCCGTCAGCAAGGCCATCCACAACGTGGCACTGGCGACGGTGATCGGCGGACTGATCTTCGCCGTCGGCATCCTCCCCAGAACTGCGGGTCCCCGGTCCCGGACCCACAAAGGCGATGCTCCGGAACATCCGGCGTTCGCCCGGGCCCTGGCCATTGCTGCCGCTGCGGGTGCTGCCTGGACGCTGTCGGCGGTGGCCGTACTGGTCCTTACTTACTCAGACGTTGCGGGCCAGGCCGTCGGCGGGGACGCCGAGTTCACCCGCGCGCTGGTGTACTTCATGACGGACATCGAGACCGGCCGGGCATGGCTGAGCGTGACCATCATCGCGGCCGTGGTGACCACCGCGCTGTTCGGCGTCAGATCCCTGGACGGCCTTGCCCTCACGCTGATCCTGGCGGTGGCCGGGCTGGTTCCCGCCGCCCTGATCGGCCACTCCTCAAGCTCGTCGGACCACGAAGGCGCCATCAACTCCCTGGGCCTGCACCTTGTGGGCGTCAGCGCGTGGGTTGGCGGCATCATCGTCCTGGCGCTGCTGTCCGGAATCCTGACCGGCTCGAAGCCCGGTGCCGCCGCCGACATCACCGAGCCAACGCTGCGGCGGTTCTCTTCACTGGCCGGCTTTGCGTTTGTGCTCGTCTTTGCCTCCGGCGTCATCAATGCAAGCATCCGCATCACCAACTGGGGTGACCTATTTGGTTCCCCCTACGGCCAACTGATCCTCGCGAAGACGGCGGCAACCCTTGTCCTTGGCGGCATCGGTTTGATGCACAGGCAATGGGTCATCCCCCAGCTGGGCCGCAAAGGCTCGGCCATGTCCTCACGCCGCGTCTTGTGGCAGCTCGTGCTCGCGGAACTCATGGTTATGGGAGCCACCTCCGGCGTCGCCGTGGCCCTAAGTCGGTCGGCCCCGCCGCAGCCCACCACGTTTGCGCCGGACGCGTCGCCGGCGTTCATCCTCACCGGCTACGAGCTGCCGCCTGAACTGACGCCGGAACGCTGGCTGACGGAATGGCGCTTTGACTGGCTCTGGGTGGCCGTGGTGCTCTTCGGGCTGGTGGCGTACTTCCTGGGCGTCGCCAAGGTGGTCCGACGCGGCGACAAGTGGCAGTGGTTCCGCGCCGTGAACTGGGTGATCGGCCTCCTGGTGCTGACCTTCATCACGTCAGGGCCGCCGTCGGTCTATGGCAGGATCCTCTTCTCCGCGCACATGGTGGACCACATGGCGCTGACCATGGTGGCCCCCATCTTCCTGGTGCTCGGCGCCCCGGTGACGCTGGCCCTGCGGGCGTTGCCTGCCCGCGGCGACGGCACCCGTGGGGCCCGCGAGTGGCTGCTCGTGTTTATCCACTCCAGGTTCTCCCAACTGGTCACGCACCCCATCTTCGCGGCGGCCAACTTCGCGGGCTCCATCGTGCTGTTCTACTACTCGGACGCGTTCGGCTTCGCCATGCGGGACCACGTGGGCCACGAGCTCATGATCCTGCACTTCTCGCTTACGGGTTACATCTTCATCCTGAGCATGATCGGCACGGATCCGTTGCCCCGCCGCGCTCCGTATCCCATGCGCCTGCTCCTGCTGCTGGCGACCATGGGCTTCCACGCGTTCTTCGGCGTCGCCATCATGGGCGGCACCAGCCTGCTGGCGGCCGACTACTTCGGCAACCTTGGCCGCGCCTGGGGGCCGTCCGCTCTCCTGGACCAGCAAATGGGCGGGGCCGTGGCCTGGGGCATCGGCGAAGTGCCCACGCTCCTGGTGGCCATCGGCGTCGCCATCATGTGGGCCCGCTCCGATGCCCGGGAGTCCAAGCGCACCGATCGGGCGGCCGACAGGAATAACGACGCCGATCTCACTGCTTACAACGATATGTTTGCCAAATTGGCCGAACGCGATGCCAGACTGGCTGAACGCAACTCAAAGCTGGAAGGACGCTGATGAGCGAAACCGTACGCACCCAACTCCGGGTCCGCGCCTCCGAACTGGTGGGCCGCAACTGGCTCAACACCGGCGGCAAATCGCTGGACCTCGAAGCCCTGCGCGGCAAGATCGTGCTGCTCGACTTCTGGACTTTCTGCTGCATCAACTGCCTGCACGTCCTGGATGAGCTGCGCCCGCTCGAGGAACAGTACTCCGACGTCCTGGTCACCGTGGGCGTCCACTCGCCCAAGTTTGAGCACGAAGCAGATCCCGTGGCCCTGGCCGCCGCCGTGGAACGCTACGAGATCCACCACCCCGTCCTGGACGATCCCGAGCTGGAGACCTGGAAGGCGTACACGGCGCGCGCCTGGCCCACTCTGGTGGTCATCGACCCCGAGGGCTACATCGTGGCGCACCTGTCCGGTGAGGGCCACGCTGACGGCCTGGCCGTGCTCATCCCCGAGCTGATCGCCGAGCACGAGGCCAAAGGCACGCTGCACCGCGGTTCCGGCCCGTACGTGGCGCCGGAAGCGACCTCTGGCACGCTGCGCTTCCCCGGGAAGGCTCTGTTCCTGCCCGCCGGGCGCGGTTCCGCCGGACCCGGTTCAGGCGCGCAGGGTTCAGGCGTCCAGGGAACGTCCGACGGCGGGACTCCCGCCGCCGCTGATACCGCCACCGACGGTTCCTGGCTGGTAACCGACACCGGGCACCACCGCCTCGTGGAGCTTGGCACCGACTTCGAGACCGTCCTGGCGACGTTCGGCTTCGGTACCAGGGGCCACGCTGACGGCCCGGCCGCCGCCGTCGACTCCGTCGAGCCGACCGCACGGTTCAACGAGCCGCAGGGCCTCGTGCTGCTTCCGGAAGAGGTGGCAGCGAAGGCGGGCTACGACGTCGTGATTGCCGACTCGGTCAACCACCGCCTCCGGGGACTCTCGCTCACGGACGGCAAGGCCACAACGATTGTTGGCAACGGCGTGCAGCGCCTGCTGGAAACCGGCCCCGCCCGGGTGGACGAGGACGCTGCCGGTTTCACGGGCCAGCTCAGCGAGCACCCGCTGGAGGTGTCCCTCAGCTCGCCGTGGGACGTCGTCTGGTCCACCAAGCTCAACGCCGTGGTGATCGCCATGGCCGGCACGCACCAGATCTTCAGCTTCGAGCCCCTCACCGGCGCCGTGGCAATTATCGCCGGCAACGGACTGGAGGGCCTGCTGGACGGGCCCGCCCACGAAGCCTGGTTCGCGCAGCCCTCCGGCCTGGCCGAGGACGCCGACGGCAACATCTGGGTGGCGGACTCCGAAACCTCCGCCCTCCGCAAGCTGGTCATTGACGACGGCGGCACGGTCACCGTGGAGACCGCCGTGGGCAAGGGCCTGTTCGACTTTGGCTTCCGCGACGGCCCCGCGTCCGAGGCACGCCTCCAGCACCCCCTCGGCGTCACCGTCCTGCCTGACGGATCCATTGCCATCGCGGACACCTACAACGGTGCCGTGCGGCGCTACGACCCCGCCGCCGGGACCGTGTCCACGCTGGCCCGCGGACTCTCGGAACCCTCCGACGTGATTGTGGACCACACGCACGCCGCAGGCTCCGAGCCGCTGCTGGTAGTGGTGGAGGCCAACCAGCACCAGCTGGTCTACGTGCCCATCCCCAAGGAAGCCCAGCAGGTGGACGAGGGCGCCTCGCAGACCCACCGGCCCAAGAGCCCGGTAGCCCCCGGGCTGCTCGAGCTCACCGTGCGTTTCACCGCGCCCACCGGGCAGAAGCTCGACGACCGCTGGGGAGACCCCACGCAGCTGAAGATCTCCTCCACGCCGCCGGAGCTGCTTGTGGCCGGCGGCGGAACCTCGGTGGGGCTGCTCCGCACGCTGGAACTGGCTTCCGACATTCCGGAGGGCGTCCTGCACATCACCGCCCGCGCCGCGGCCTGCGACGGCCCGGAGGACGCGGACGGCGAAATCCCGGACCACGCCGCCTGCCACCTGTACCAGCAGGACTGGGGCATCCCGGTTCTCCTGACGGACGACGGCGACACCGAGTTGGTCCTGGACCTTCGCGGAATGGACTGATCACCGCCGCCGTGGTTTAGATCAAGAGGCTACGGCTTTGCGGCGCCGGCTTGCTGAGCCGGTGTGCAGAGGCTGCCTTCTGTGACCCTCGTGTCACGGGGGGCAGCCTTTTGCGCGCCAAGGCAGCTCCCGGCCGCGGATTTCCGGGGTTAAAGCCGCCGGTCGTGAGGGGGAACCCCGGAAACTCAGGGGCTGGCGCGCCCACCGGTGGCAAAAGCGTGCTGTGCGTGACACGAGGCCCGCCGATAGCCCAGGCGCTAGTAGCTCAGGAGCGGGGTGACCCTGATGGTGTCGCCGGCGACGTCCAGGCGGGTGGTGAAGCTGAAGTCCACCTCTTCGTTGAGCGGGGACCAGACGCCCGTGAAGGAACTCTGCTGGACCGCCTCCACCTTGGCCTTCCCGTCGAGGGGAGCAACCACCCAGCGGCCGCCAAAGGGCTCGATGGATATCTCCGGGTACTCCGTGATGGTCCACTTGATGGTGCCGTCGTCCACGTTGTTGGTGCTGGCGAAGTAGAAGGGGCAGTCCGGCTGCAGCTTTTGCTGCTTCACGGCTTCGGCGGCGCAGGTGTCCAGGAATTCCTTGACCTTCGCGCCCACATCCTTCCGCAGCTGGTCGGTGGCCTCGGTCAGCAGGTTCAACGGAGCCGCCGGGACATCGCGGGATGTCACCGTGGCGCGGGTGGCGGGCGCGGCGAAGTATTCACCGTTCAGGGAGGCTTCGTATTCACCCGGATAGAACACGGCGAACGAATTCCTGCCTTGGGGCATGTTCACCGGGACGCCGTTGAGGTTGGCTTCGCTGGCATTCACCACTGTCAGGCCCACCGTGGGCAGCCGCGACGGCACAAACGCCCACGTATTAAAGAACAGCCATTCCGTGCCGGTCTTCTCCAGCACGAAATCGGTGCGAAGCTTGCTGCCATCGATTGTGTACTGCATGGGCACCATCACCTGGTTGCCTGAGCGTTCCTCCGCCTCGCCGATGCTGACGTTCGCCAGCCGGGAAGTGGCAGTCTGCAGCGCTGTGCCGTCGAGCATGGCGGCGTTGCTGGGCGGCACCGTAGCCCGCAAAAGGCCCAGCGCCTTGCCACCGTCACCCTCGTGGAGGGCGTCCAGATATTCCCGGACAGGCTGCTGTGGACTGGCCACCGTATTGTTCACCACGTTGACCCCAACGATGGCCGCGGCCACGGCAAGCATGAGGCCAAGCAGCCACCCTGCTGCCATCCTCACCAACGCCTGACTCATCTGCACTTCCCTTACGTTACCTGCAAGGCCGCTGAACACAGGTGTTGCCGCCGCCCCGTGTAGCAGGGTGCGGCGGCTTTCCTGACGCCCGACGGCGGGAAGTCCAGGGCGGGACATCGTCCGGTTTTGCCTACCGGCGGCGCCGGGACGAGGTGCCGAAGACGCCGCGGAGCAGCTCCCGGCCAAGCTGCGTGCCCAGGGAACGGACCATACTCTTCAGCCCGCCGCCCAGTGCCCCGCCGAGCGCACCGGCGATGTCGCCCACCATCCCGCCGCCGGCCGGGGCCGCAGGCGCCGGTGCACGCCGCGCGGGCGCATTAGTGTCGGCGCCACGGTCCGGCGCGGGACGGCTGCTGGGCCGGCCCAGGATTTCCTCTTCGATCCTGCGGGCCTCGGCGTCGACGTCGGCCTGCCCTGAACGTGGTTGCCCGGAACCGGCCTGCCCCGGACCTGGCTGCCCGGAAGTCCCCGGAACCGGGGGCTCGCCGGGCGCGGCTCCGCCGGTGGGCGCAGCGGCCTTGCCGGTGAGTTTCTCGTAGGCGGAGACGTTGTCCACGGCGGTCCCGTACTTGGCGAGCAATGCCGACCCGCCCACCGTGCTCTTGATGAGCTCCTCAGTGCTGGGGCCCATGACGGATTCCGGGGCGCGCAGGCGAGTGTGCGCGACCGGCGTCGGGGCGCCCTTCTCATTCATGACGGTAATGACGGCCTCGCCGATCCCCGCGGACGTGAGGGTCTCCTCGAGGTCATAATCGCTCATCGGGAACGTGGACACGGTGGCTTTCAGGGCCTTGGCGTCCTCCGGGGTGAAGGCGCGGAGGGCGTGCTGGATGCGGTTGGCCAGCTGGCCCAGGACGTCGGCGGGGACGTCCTTGGGTGTCTGGGTGACGAAGAAGATCCCCACACCCTTGGAACGGATCAGCCGGACTGTGGTGGTGATGGCGTTCAGGAAGGCCTTGGATGCGCCGTTGAACAGCAGGTGGGCCTCATCGAGGAAGAACACCAGCTTGGGCTTGTCCAGGTCGCCGGCCTCGGGGAGGTCCTCGAACAGGTCCGCCAGCAGCCACATCAGGAAGGTCGAGAACAGCATCGGCTTGGTCTGCAGCGTGGGCAGCTCCAGGCAGGTGATAACGCCGCGCCCGTCCGGGGCGGTCCGGAGCAGCTCGGCGGTGTCGAACTCAGGCTCGCCGAAGAACCGTTCCAGGCCCTGCGCTTCGAGGTTCACCAGTTCGCGGAGGATGACGCCGGCGGTGGCCTTGGACAGGCCGCCCAGTTCCTCCAGCTCGTCCTTGCCCTCGTCCGAGGTGAGGAACTGGATGACCGCGCGGAGGTCCTTGAGGTCGATCAGCTCAAGGTTGTACTTGTCCGCAAAGTGGAAGACCAGCTGCAGGCTGGATTCCTGGGTGTCATTGAGGTCCATCACACGCGAGAGCAGGATGGGGCCAAACGAGGTGATGGTGGCACGGACGGGAATGCCGTTGCCGTCGCTGCCCAGGGCCAGGAACTCCACGGGGAACGTCTTGCCGGCCCAGGCCTGGCCGATGCTGTCGGTGCGGGCCTTCAGCTTCTCGCTGCCGGCGGCCGCCGTGGCCAGGCCGGACAGGTCGCCCTTGATGTCCGCGAGGAACACGGGAACTCCGGCCGCGGACAGCTGCTCGGCCATCATGTGCAGCGTGACGGTCTTGCCGGTGCCGGTGGCGCCGGCTACCAGGCCGTGCCTGTTCATCATGGCCAGCGGCAGGCGGACCTGGGCTTCCTTGTGGAGTTCGCCGTCCACAATTGCGGCTCCCAACTCGATGGTGGCACCTTCCACGGTGTAGCCCTTCTGGATGGTGGCGAGCTTTTCTGCAGTGGTTTTGTTGGCCATGCCGCTAGCTTAGCGGGGCGGCCGGGAGATTCTTCGTGAACGCGAGCGACGTGATGATCTCCGGATCCTGGTCCAGGTCGAACTGCGGCTCATAACCCGAGGCGAGGTACAGGTGCTTTGCTTCAGGCTGGCGCGGACCGGTGGTCAGGAAGACTCGCCGGTAGCCCCGCCGGGCCGCCAGCGCCTCCAGCTCCGCCAGGACGAAGCGGGCGAGGCCGCGGCGGCGGTGCGCCGAGTGGGTCCAGATCCGCTTGAACTCCGCCGTGTCGTTGTTGTACCGGCGGAAAGCTCCGCCGGCTATGGACTCGCCGTTTCCTGGACCACCAGCAGCGCACCGCCCGGTCCCTTGAATTCCGACGCCGGGTAGCGGTTGAGTTCGTCGGCAGCGTCTCCGCGGCCAAAAAGGTCGCCGTAGCGGGAGTCGTATTCCACGGCCAGCTCATCCAGGAGCGGCCGGACCCGCGGATCGTGCATGGGAAGGTTGAGGACGGTCAGCGCGGACCGGTTCAGCGCGGACCTGTTCAGGGCTGCCGGGTTCAGTGCAGCCGGGCTGCCTATGCTGGTTTTCACGCCGCGACGCCCAGGACAGTCCTGGCCAGGGCATCGTTCTCGCGGAACGGGGCGGCATTGGTGCCAGGCCTGGCAAAGGCGCCAGCGCCCCAGCCGGACGTTCCCGCCCCACACCGAAGAGCCGACCGCCCGCCCGGCCGTGCCCGTCCAGCAGCTCGTGCCGGTCCGAGACGAGCAGCTTTCCGGTGGAGTGGATGCCGTCCGCCGTGAGCAGCTGCTGTTCGCTGCCCAGACCGGACAGGTGCAGCGACGCCAGCAGCGGGTTGAGCGACCGGGCCACCGACTCTCGTCCCTCGACCTGATTTCCCGTGGCCGTACCGCGTGGAACATCGTGACCACGGACAACGCCTGGACCGGTGCCAACTTCCGGCGCGGGGGATACCTGGACCACGCCGACCGTTACAGGCACGCTGAAGCATTCGTGGAGACGGCTAAGCGCATCTGGGATTCCTGGGAAACTGCGGAGGGACCGCGGGCCGTGTGCTCCATGAAGGGCAGCACTACACCGTGGACGTGACGCCCCGGCTGCCTCGAAGTGCGCAGTACCGGCCCGCGCTCTTCCAGGCAGGCGACTCCCCGGAAGGCCGCGACTTTGCTGCCCGCCAGGCGGATGTCATCTTTTCGGCCCACCCGAAGTTTGATGCTGCCGTCGAGTTCCGCAAGGACCTCGTGGCACGCTCGCTGAACGCGGGCCGCGGAGCCAACGCGGTACAGATCATGCCGGCCAGCGAATTCATCCTGGCACCCACAGCTGACGAGGCTGCGGCGAAGAAGGAATGGGTGCGCAGCCTGCAAATCGGTCCGCAGCAGGCCGTGGCTTACCTGGAGCAGTTCTGGGGCCGCGAGCTGTCGGCATACGATCCGGACGGGCCGTTCCCGGAGATTGATCCAGTGGTGGAGGAAACCTCCGAAACCCGCGGCAGCGGCTTCCACGGCGCCAAAGCCCGGCAGCTGGCGGACCAGTGGCGGGCAGAGGCCAACGACAAGGGCCTCTCCATCCGCCAGTTCGTCACCTCCCGCACAGCCCGCGTGGACGCCACACCTTCACGGGTTCGTACTCCGCGGTGGCGGACCAGCTGGCTGAATATGCACGGGTCGGCGCGGTGGACGGCTTCAACATCTCGCCGTGGCTGATCCCGTCCGGCCTGGATGACATCGTGAACCACCTGGTGCCGGAATTGCAGGAACGCGGCGTCTACCCGACGGAGTATCGGGGCAGCACCCTGCGTGAAAACCTGGGCCTGGCAACTCCCGCGCGCACTGCTGACGAAGCTGCTGAAGCGGCCCGCGCTTTATGAGCGCGGACCGCCCCGGCGGCTTGTGGCAGCGCCTGTGGGGGACGGTGCGCTGCAGCTACATTGGGGTGTTCGACGGCGGCTGCGCTGGGGACGGTGCCGCCGTGCCCGACGGTGGCGCGGTCAGACTGCAGCTGACGGTGTGGGAGCAGCGCCTCTAAGGTACTTTGGCGTCCGCCACACCGGTTTCAGCCGATGATAACTGCAGGGCGGAGCCCGACGACGGATGGGCTGCTACGGCCGCGGCGTGCTCGGCCAGCACGCCCGTTTGGTGGCGGATCTTCAGCCGGTACAGCAGGGCCCCGCCGCCGGCGACCGCTGCCACGAAGATCACCCCGCCCCACTGCAGGTACCACTCGAACGGCGGCACCGAGTTGTAAATCTCCTGGCGCGGCCACACCAGGTTCAGTGTCATGGCACCGCCCCACAGGACCGCGAGGATGTTCACAGGCAGTCCCCACTTGCCCAGGCTGAATCCGGGTTCGGAGCCGTCGTCGGCAAGCGGCCACTTCTTCAGGAGCCGGTTGCGCAGCATCGGAAAGGTGACCAGCAGGTAGGACAGGTAAATCAGGACGATGCTGATGCTGGAGAGGATGGTGAAGATGGCCGGCTGCATTACGTTGACCAGTAGCGGGATGACGGCCATGATCCCGACCACGATGGCAGCGACAGTGGGGGTCCTGCGGACCGGATCCACTTTGCTGAGCTGCCGGCTGAACGGCAGGTTGTTGTCTCTGGCCATGGCGAACATCATGCGGATGGCGGCAGCATGGACGGCCAGGGTGCAGACCACCACGGCCACTACGATGCAGGCGAGGAAGGCCTTGCCGAAGGGGCCTCCAAGCACGGAGAGCACCAGATACTGCAGGCCGCCGTCGGCCGCCCCGAGCTTGGGGTCAGCCAGGTCCGGGGCTGCCAGGATGCTAAAGAGCAGAATCAGGCCGCCCAGCACGAAGGATGCCGTGATGGCGCGCAGGATGGCCTTGGGTGCCGTGCGTTTGGGGTCCTTCGTTTCTTCACCCAGGGAGCTGGCGGTGTCGAAGCCGTACATAACGTAGCCGGAGGCCATGGCGCCGATCAGGAACACACCGAAGAAGCCGAGGTCGTGGCCTTCCCCGAAGCCGGCGGTGTCGAAGAAGACCTCAGGCCCCCGCACTACGTGCCACCCCAGCGCCAGGATCAGCAGCACGGCCGCGGTCAGCTCAACAAAGACGCCGATGCTGTTGATCCTGGTCATCAGCTTCACGCCGAAGGCGTTAATGAGCGTGGAGATGGAAATCATGATGCTCGCCAGCAGCACGCCGTTGAGGGCGAAGTCGTAGGTGCCCGTTCCGTCACCGATGATCTGGAAGCCGGACCAGAGCTGCGGAAGGGTGAGCTGCAGGGCCAGGGCCACGGCGCCGAGCGCCACGATGGACGAGATGAGCAGCAGCCAGCCCGCCAGCCAGGACCAGGTCCCGGAGGTGAGCCGCTTGGCCCAGTTGTACACCGATCCGGCCACCGGGTACCGGCCCGCCAGCTCGGCGAAACACAGGGCCACCGTCAGCTGGCCTGCGAAGACGAGGGGCCAGGACCACGCGTACGCCGGGCCAGCCATGGAAAAGCCAAAGTAGAACAGTTGAAAAACACCAGTGAGGATGGAGATGTAGCTGACACCTGCCGCGAAGCTGGCAAACTTGCCGATGCTCCGGTCCAGGGTCTGCGTATAACCAAACTCGTCCATGCCGCTTGAATCAATACTCTTGCTGGGTTCCGCCATGTGGACTCCTAAATCAGAAAAGCACGATAGTGATGACCGGCCGGCCGTGGCGCATGGAAGGTCGATGCCCTGCCGCCGGGACCTTGCCGCTTAGGCGAGGGACGCGGTGAGCTCCATTTCTCCTGAGGTCATGGTTTCGCCGGACCGGCTGTCGCGGATGAGGTCCGCACAGCGTTCGCCGATCATCATGACGGTGATGTTGGGGTTGACGGTGACGTGTTCCGGCATGACGGAGGCATCCGCGACGCGCAGGCCGGTGACGCCTTTGACCCGTAATTCCGGATCGAGGGGCGACATGTCGTCGTCGGCCGGGCCCATCCGGACGGTGCCGACGGGATGGTACACGGTGTTGTGCGTCTTGCGGATGTAGTCCCGCAGTTCCTCGTCCGTCTGCGCCTCGATGCCGGGTGAAAGCTCGCGTCCGGTCCACTCCGCCATGGCGGGCTGCGCGGCGATTTCGCGGGCCTTGCGGATGCCGGCCACCATGACGCGCATGTCGTGGCCGTCCGGGTCCGTGAAGTAGCGCGGGTCCACCTTGGGCTTGTCGCGGAAGTCGCGGCTGCGCAGCCGGACGGTGCCTCGGGAGCGGGCGTGCGTGACGTTCGGGGTGAGGCTGAAGCCGTTTTCCGTGGTGGGATAGCCGTGCCGCAGGGTGTTCATGTCGAACGGGACGGAGCCGTAGTGCATCATCAGGTCCGGGCGGTCCAGGCCGTCCTCGGTGGGGGTAAAGATGCCGATTTCCCACCATTGCGTCGAAGCCTCCACCATCGGCTGCCTGGCCTCGAACTGCACCACGCCTTCGGGGTGGTCCTGCAGGTGCTCGCCCACGCCGGGGGAGTCAACCAGGACCTCGATGCCGTGTTCGACGAGGTGTGCTGTGGGGCCGATGCCGGAGAGCAGCAGCAGCTTGGGCGAGTCGATGGCGCCGGTGGACAGGATGACTTCCCGGCGCGCGGAGAGGCGATGGGTCCGGCCGAACGCGGAGTCCACCACGTCCACTCCGGTGCAGCGCTTGTGCTCGTCGAACACCAACTGGCGGGCGCGCAGGCCCGTCAGCAGGGTGAAGTTTTCGCGCTCCATGATGGGGTGGATATAGGAGACGGAGCTGGAGGAGCGGGTGCCGTCCGCCCTGCGGTTGATCTGGAAAAAGTTGGCGCCGTTGATGACAGTGGTCCCGGTGTTGAACTTCGCACGCGGAATGCCGGTCTGCTCGCAGGCATCCAAAAGCGCGACGCCGGCAGGATCCACCGGGGGCACGTTCATCAGGTGCACGGGGCCTGAGTCCCCGTGGTGCGGCGCGTCCGGGCCGGCGTCCTCGTTGGTCTCCAGCCGCTGGTAGAGCGGCCAGGCGGTTTCAGCGGTCCAGCCGGTGGCGCCGTATTTGGATTCCCACTCGTCCAGATCTTCGCGCGGGGCCCAGAAGGCGATGCAGGAGTTGTGGCTGGAGCAGCCGCCCATGACCTTTGCCCGGGCGTGGCGCATAAAGGAGTTGCCGTTCTCCTGCGGTTCCACCGGGTAGTCCCAGTCATAGCCGGATTCCAGCAGTTCCATCCAGCGGTCCAGCTGCAGGATCTCGGGAAGGTTCCGGTCATCCGGGCCGGCCTCCACCAAGGCAACGGACACGTCCGGATCCTCGCTCAGCCGCGCGGCGACTGCGGCCCCCGCGGATCCGCCGCCGACGACGATGTAGTCGAACCCGCGCTCGCTGAGGTTCTCGACGTTGTCTGTATGCATCTAGTTCTCCTTCCCGTGGTCAGCGAACCAGCCGGTCACCTGGGGGCTGGTGTTCTGGTAGATGTGCTTTGCTTCCTGGTACTCGGCCAGGCCTGTCGGACCGAGTTCGCGGCCGACGCCGGACTGGCCGAAGCCTCCCCACTCGGCCTGGGGCAGGTAGGGGTGGTAGTCGTTGATCCAGACCGTCCCGTGCCGCAGCCTGGAAGCCACGCGCTGCGCCTTGCCGGCGTCCTGGGTCCAGACCGCGCCTGCCAGCCCGTAGATGGTGTCGTTGGCCGTGGCGACGGCCTCCTCCTCGGTGCGGAAGGTCTCGACGGTCACCACCGGACCGAACGCTTCATCCACGACGACGGACATCCCGCGCTGCACGCGGTCCAGGACCGTGGGCTGGTAGTAGAAACCGGCGTCGTACTGCTGCCCTTCAGGGGCCGCGCCGCCACACCGCAGCCGCGCGCCCTCCTGTATGCCGCGCTGGACGTAGGCATCAACCTTGTCCCGGTGAGCCCCGGAGATCAGCGGCCCGGTTTCGGCGTCGTCATCAAACGGCCCTCCGATACGGATTTCCCGCGCACGGCGGACCAGCTCATCGACGAAGCGCTCGGCGATTGATTCCTCCACCACCAGCCGCGCCCCGGCGGAGCAGACCTGCCCGGAGTGGACGAAGGCCCCGTTCAGGGCGTTGTCGACGGCGGCGTCGAAGTCCGCGTCGGCAAACACCACGTTGGGGTTCTTACCGCCGAGCTCCAGCGCCACCTTTTTCACGGTGCCGGCGGCGGCCGCGGCGATGCGCTTGCCGGTTTCCAGTCCGCCGGTGAAGGAGACCAGGTCGACGGCGGGGTGTTCGGAGAGCGGTGCCCCCGCCTCCGCGCCGGGTCCGGTCACGAGGTTGGCGACGCCGTCCGGCAGGCCGAGGTCCTGCAGCAGCTGCATGGCCAGGATGGCGGTGGACGGCGTCAGCTCGGACGGCTTAAGAACGAAGGTGCAGCCGGCGGCCAGAGCGGGTGCGATCTTCCAGGCTGCCTGGAGCAGGGGATAGTTCCATGGCGTGATCAGGCCGCAGACGCCCACGGGTTCGTAGACGATCTTGCTGACGACGGCGGGGTCCCCGGCGTCGACCACACGGCCCGCCTGCTGCCCGGCCAGCCGTCCGAAATACTCGAAGCAGGCGGCGATGTCGTCGATGTCGATGCGGCTTTCGGCTATCCGCTTCCCGGTGTCCAGTGACTCGGCGCGGGCGAACTTTTCCCGGCGTTCGCGCAGTTCCGCGGCGACCTTAAGCAGGAAAGTGCCGCGCTCGGGTGCCGGCACCGAAGCCCAGACGCCGGAGTCGAAAGCCGCCCGGGCCGCAGCGATGGCACGCTCGGCATCTTCCCGGCCGGCCTCGGACACTGTGGCGGCCAGCTCGCCGTCGGCGGGGTTGCGGATTTCGCGGACAGCGCCGGAGACGGCCGGCTCCCATGCACCGTTGATGAACAGGGTGGATGCTGTTTCAGTTTTTTTGGTTTGGGGGACGTCCCGAAGGGGTGTGGCGTAAGTCATACGAAGGACAGTAATGCAGATTGAACGACTGTTCAATACTTTTATTGAACAGTCGTTCAATGCTACGTAGCAGGGCTTACTCCTGCAGGGGCGCGAAGGCTATTTGCTCTGTGCGGGCAATGCTTCGCTGGATGGAGGCCTCATCAACGCCGAGAAGGGCCGTCAGCCACATGCCGTTTTGGATGACGACAATGTCAGCCGCCCGCTCCCTGCATGTCTCCCATGACAGACCCGTTTGGGCATTGGAAACCAGTGCAGCGAGGCCGTCGAGATACCGGTCGAAGGCCTCGGCGTTGATCTGTGCATAGCCCTCGTCCGCTTGGGCGAGGGCCCAAAGATGCAGGCGCAGGGACAGGTAGCGGGTGGTCAGCAGGTCAGCGGCTGCCACCCGCCGCAGGGCCTTGCGCAGTTGTTCGTCCGGGGCCGACGAGGGGTCAGGTGCGACCAGCCTAAGGTCGTGCTCGTCCACCCGGTGCAGGGCCGCCCGGATCAGGCTCAATTTGTCGTCGTAGTAGTAGTTCACCAGGCCGAGCGCGACGCCAGCTTCGCGGGCCACGGCCCGCATGCTCACACCCGAAATCCCATGGCGGGACAGCAGATCCAGCGCCGCCTCGAGAATGCGCGACTGCCTGTCGATCTGTTCGCCGGAGTTCACGGTATTTGTCCCCATCTGGCCAGACTATTGCCAAACCCGCCGTTAGTGCATTTTCCAGATCAGGCGGACCACATCGTCAACCACCTAGACCCGGAACTCCAGGAACGCGGCATCTGTTAAGAGGCCGGTGCCACCATAAATACGTCCACAGCGTCCTCCGATTCCACCGCAAAGCCGTGTCGCTCATACAGCCGCCGGGCGGCACTTCCCTGGAGGACGTTCAGGCGGAAGGGACGGTGGTCCTGGGGCGCGTCCATGGCCTGCCGGAGCACGGCGCCGCCGAGGCCCTTTCCCTGATGCTCCGGGGCCAGGTAAAAGTGTTCGATCCACTGCGCGTCGGGCTCCGGGCAGACAGCAATCACGCCCGCATTCTGCCCAGCCACCTCGACGACGAAGGTGTGCTCCGGCTGGAACCCGTTCAGGAAGCGCTCGCGGACGCGGACCGGGTCAAAGCGGCCCAGCCGCTCAAGGTCCGGACGCATCACGACGGCGCGGAGGTCGGCGATCCACGGGCCGTCAGTATCGAGGCCGGGGCGGAGCTTGTAGGAGTGGGGCATTCCACTATTCAACGGGGCGCGTCGGAGCGCCGCAAATTCTGGTAGCGCCAGACGCAGCGAACGCGCCAGGCATTGTGGGGCGGGACACGAAGAATCCCCGCCTCGCTGAAGCAAGGCGGGGATTCTCCGTGGTTGGCGGCCCTACTTCTTCGGCAGGCCGGGCGGGTTCAGTTCGGAGGTCTTGATGGCCTCCGAGGACAGGCCCCGCCGGTCCAGAATCTCGGCGTAGCTGCCTTCCTTAATGAGAGTGTTCAGGGCAGCCTGGGCTGCAACGGCCAGGCCGTTTCCCTTCTGTGTGGTGAAGGCGATTTCGGCGGTCAGCGGCCAGCCGCCGTTGAGCGCGCCCACTTCCTTGGTCTTGCCGTCCTTCGCGGCCTTGTAGGCCGCCCCGGCGTTCGGGCCGAACGTCAGGTCCGCACGGCCGGACTGGAGTGCCAGCGTGGAGGCGGAGTCGTCGTCGTAATACTGGAACTCAACCGGCGCGAGCCCCTTGGCCTTGTTCTCTTCGTCCCAGCGCACCAGGATCGCTTCCTGGTTGGTGCCCGAGCCGACGATGATGCGCTTGCCGGCAACGTCCTTGGCTTCCGTGATGTCGCCGATGGTGGAATCGGTCTTGGCGTAGAAGCCCAGGAGGTCGTTGCGGTAGCTCGCAAAGTCGAACTTCTCCTTGCGGGCCTCGGTGACGGTGACGTTGGAGAGCACGGCCTCGTACTTGCCGGATTCAACGCCCAGCGGCTAGTCGGCCCAGGCCACGGGCAGGACCTCCACGGTCAGCCCCAGCGTCTCGCCGACAGCGTAGGCGATGTCCACTTCGCTGCCGATGAGCGTCTTGTTGTCCGTGGCGAACAGGCTCAGCGGGGCTGTGCCGCCGGTGGTGACTACGGTCAGTTTGCCGTCCGCCTTGTTGGCGTCGGGGACCAGTGCGGCGGCTTTCTCATCTACCGTCACCTTGACGCGGTTCTGCTCCGGGGCCAGATTGAACGTCTTGCCTGCTGCGCTCGTCGTAGAGCCCGACGACGGTGCTGTCGGCGCCGTCGCGCCCGGGTCCGAGCAGGCGGCCAGCGCCAGCAGCGTGACTGCTGCGAGTGCTGCACCGGCAGCCTGTCTTGTCTTGATTTTCGCCATGATTTCCCCTTGCAAGTTGCTGATTTTCGGAACGGAACGGTGTTCTTGGCAGCAACTATCCGGGACCGCTGGTGCGGGATCAAAGGCCGCCGAAACGGTGCGATACCGGGAGTAACGGCAGTTCACCGGGCGACCGCCGCGGTCACAAATGAGACTGTGGGCCACCCCACCGCAGGCCGCAGAAATAACCCGGACGCCGCCGTCGTTGTCCACAGTGTGCCCGCCGCGACCCGGCCGGCCACCCTACGCAACGCATTGAAAGGCCGGCACCGACGTGACGCTTCCCCTCTCCATCCTTGATCTGGCAACCATTGGCAAAGGCCAGACGGCGGCGGAGAGTTTCGCCGGCAGCGTGGCCATGGCACAGCGGGCGGAGGAGCTGGGCTACCGGCGGGTCTGGTACGCCGAGCACCACAACATGTCCGCCATCGCGTCATCGGCCACAAGCGTGCTGATCGCCCACGTGGCCGCCCACACCAAGACCATCAGGCTCGGCGCGGGCGGCGTCATGCTGCCCAACCACTCGCCGCTGACCATCGCCGAGCAGTTCGGCACCCTGGAAACGCTGCACCCGGGCCGGATCGACCTTGGCCTGGGCCGCGCCCCCGGCAGCGACCAGAACACCATGCGCGCGCTGCGCCGGGACCCCATGTCCGCGGACACTTTCCCCCAAGACGTCCTGGAGCTGCAGGGCTACCTCACCGGTCCCACGCGGATTCAGGGCGTGGAGGCCACCCCCGGCAAGGGCACCAACGTCCCGCTGTACATCCTCGGATCGTCGCTGTTCGGCGCCCGCCTCGCTGCCCAGCTGGGCCTGCCGTACGCCTTCGCCTCGCACTTCGCCCCCAACTCCCTGCAGGATGCCGTGGCGCTCTACCGCAGCGAATTCAAGCCGTCGGCGCAGCTCGAAGCCCCGCACGTGATCGCCGGCGTCAACGTGATCGCCGCCGATTCCGCTGCCGAAGCGCAGGCGGCTTTCCGGGCCACCCTGCGCGCCCGCGTCGGTCTGTTCTTTGGCGGCGGGCGCGAGTTCACCGACGACGAAGCGGACATGATCCTGGACTCCCCGCAGGGCCAGCACGTCTCGCAGATGATGACGTACTCGGCCATCGGCACCCCGGACGTTGTGAACGACTACCTCGAGGAGTTCGCCAAGCTCTCCGACGCCGACGAACTCATCGTGGCGCACCAGAACACCGGCACCGAGGCCAGGATCCGCTCCGTGGAGCTGCTGGCGGGGGTTGCCGGGCTGGCCCGGATCTAGGTCCGGCGCCACCGGCACGTGGGGGCGCGCCCGCGTCACGCCAAGCACCCTTTTAGGAAGCCCGACGGCGGGATCCCCCGGAATCACGCGGCGGGCGCCGCCGTCGTGGTCCAAAAGCGTGCCCTGCGTGACGGCGGAAGCCGGCCAGGACGGAACCAACGCGGCCGCCGGAAAGCACCAATGTGGCGGCGGGCCCTTGACATCCCTCAACTGAACCGGTTTAGTAGAGCCTACTGAACCGGTTCAGTGGCGTGAGTCACGGGACCCACAACCTGAAGGGTCCCACATCATGGCAGTAACCATCAGCGACGTCGCCCATGCGGCCGGGGTCAGCAAAGGTGCTGTCTCGTATGCGCTGAACAACCAGCCCGGCGTCAGCGACGCCACCCGGGGCCGGATCTTGCAGGTCGCCAAAGAGCTTGGCTGGAAGCCGAGCCTCCGCGCCAAGGGCCTGTCCTCCGCGAAGGCCTACGCGCTGGGCCTTGTGGTGGCCCGCGACCCAAAGCTCCTTGGCACGGACCCGTTCTTCCCGGCGTTCATTGCTGGCATCGAGACCACCCTCGCCGAGCACGATTACACGCTGGTCCTGAGCGTTGCCACCGCCCCCGGCGCCGAAGAGCGGGCCTACCGCAAACTGGCCGACGGCGGCCGCGTGGACGGCGTGATCCTGACCGATGTGCGGCACCATGATTCCCGGATCGGTCTGCTGCGCGAGCTCAAGCTGCCGGCCGTGACGCTCAACAGGCCGGATTCGGACTCACCCTTCCCCGCGGTGTCCATGGATGACACGGACGGCATCACGGCCGCCGTCGAACATCTTCTGGCCCTGGGCCACGTCCGGATCGGCCACGTGGGCGGCGCCCAGGAATACATCCACGGCCGCAGCCGCCGCCGGGCCTGGGAAGCGGCCATGGCCGCTGCCGGCCTGGCAGCGGATCTGTTCGCGGAGGCTGACTTCACGGCGCCCGGGGGAGTGGCCGCCACCGCGGAACTGCTCCGCCGGCCGGACCGCCCCACCGCGATTGTCTATGCGAACGACCTCATGGCGACGTCCGGCCAGTCCTTCGCCCAGTCTCAGGGCCTGAACGTCCCGGGTGACCTGTCAGTCACCGGCTACGACAACGCCGAGTTCACCAAGTACCTCAACCCGCCCCTCACCACTATCGCCACTGACCCCATGCGCTGGGGCAGAGTTGCCGCGCAGGCCCTCCTGGACCAGCTCAACGGCACCCACTCCGGTGAGGATACGGACCTGCAGGCACCTTCCCTGCTGGTCCGCGCCTCCACCGGCCCCGCCCCATCCACAACCACCAAGCCAGTCCCCCAGCAATCCCCAAAGCAAGCAAAAAAGCACACCAACCCGTAGCAGATCCCCACCGGGACCAGTATCAAGGAGTCGCAATGAAGCGCTTTACCAAAGCCACGCGAATATTGTCAGTGGCCGCCCTGACCGTAATGGGGGCAGGCCTGGCTGCCTGCGGCGGCAGCGGAGGGGGCGGCGATGGCGGTTCGGCCACGTCCGCCAAGGGGCCCATCAAGATCTGGTACTCCAACAACGAGTTCGAGGTGAAGTGGGGCAAGGCGATGGTGGAATCCTGGAACTCCGCCCACCCGGACGAGAAGATCGATGCGCAGGAGATCCCTGCCGGCAAGAGCTCCGAGGAAGTCATCGGTGCAGCCATCACGGCCGGCAACGCTCCCTGCCTGGTCTTCAACACCGCGCCTGTCGCAGTTCCCCAGTTCCAGAAGCAGGGTGGTTTGGTGGCCCTGGATGAGTTCCCGGACGGGCTCCAGTACATCAAGGACCGCACCGGTGACCTGGCGGACCAGTACAAGTCCGCGGACGGCAAGATGTACCAGCTGCCGTGGAAGTCCAATCCCGTTGTCCTCTTCTACAACAAGGACATGTTTGCCAAGGCCGGGCTGGATCCGGAGAACCCGAAGCTGGGGACGCACCAGGAACTGCTGGACACCGCCCGGACCCTGGTGTCCTCAGGTGCTGCCACCAACGCCATGTGGCCATCACCGGCCAGTGACTTCTTCCAGGCCTGGTTCGATTTCTACTCCTTCTACGCCGCCAACTCCGACGGCACCCCGCTGGTGAAGGACGGCAAGGCCACGTTCGACAGCGAGGAGGGCAAACAGGTAGCCACCATGTTCGAGACCTTCTATAAGGAGAAACTGGCCTCCAAGGAGGTCTACCAGGGCGATTCATTCGCCGAAGGCAAGGCGGCAATGTCCATGGCCGGTCCGTGGGCCATTTCCGCCTACAAGGACAAGGTGAACTGGGGTGCGGTCCCGGTCCCGGCCGCAGCGGCCAAGGCTGATGCCTCAACGTTCTCCGATGCCAAGAACGTGGCCATGTACTCCGCGTGCGAGAACCAGGGCACGGCGTGGGAGGTCATGAAGTTCGCCACCAGCGAGGAGCAGGACGGCAAGCTGCTGACCGACACCGGCCAGATGCCCATGCGCAAGGACCTCCAAACGGTCTATTCGGACTACTTCGCCAAGAACCCGGCCTACACCCAGTTCGCCGAGCAGGCCGCGCGGACTGTGGAGGTCCCCAACGTCACCAACTCGGTTGAGGTCTGGCAGACCTTCCGCACCGCCTACGCCAAGGCCGTGATCTTCGGGAACGAAAGCATCGACACCTCGTTCAAGGACGCGGCCGACAAGATCAACCAACTGGTAGCCCAGAAGTAGCGGTGACCCCCCAATGTCACTCCGCTCTTCTAGTGGGAACCCCGTCACGGGGAAACCGGCTGGTGGACCGGTGGACCGGCGGCTGGTGCCCAGGAAGCGTAAGAACTTCCTGGGCCCCCAGCCGCTGGGCCTGCTGTTCAGCGCCCCGTACGTCATCTACGTGCTGGCCGTCCTGGCGTTCCCCCTCGGCTACGCCGTCTACATTTCCTTCCACGATTTCTTCTTCACGGCACCACGGGTCAAGGTGGACCGGCCGTTTGTAGGGTTCGACAACTACATCGCCGTCCTGTCAGACCCCGCCGTTCAGCGCTCGTTCCTGAACATCGGCGTTTTCCTCATCATCAACGTCCCGCTCACGGTGGGCCTGTCGCTGCTGCTGGCCAACGCCTTGAACCGCATCACCCGGTTCAAGACGTTCTTCCGCCTCAGCTACTACGTGCCGTATGTGACCGCGAGCGTCGCCGTCGTCGGGGTCTGGCTGTTCCTCTTCCAACAAAACGGGCTGCTGAACACGCTGCTGGGGCCCCTGGCCCCAACCCCGTCCTGGCTGGTGAATTCGTGGCTGGCCATGCCTACCGTGGCCCTGTACGTGACGTGGAAACAGCTGGGATTCTTCATCCTGCTCTACCTCGCGGCGCTGCAGAACATCCCCGATGAGCTGTACGAATCAGCGGCCGTGGACGGCGGCAACAAGTGGGTCCAGTTCTGGAACATCACCGTGCCAGGCGTCCGGCCCGCCAGCGTCCTGGTCACGCTGCTGGCCACCATTACCGGCGCAAACCTCTTCACCGAGCCGTACCTGCTGACCGGCGGCGGCGGTCCGGACGGGGCCTCGGCCTCCCCGGTGTTCATCATGTACCAGCGGGGCCTCCTGCAGGGGAACCCCGACGTCGCCGCCGCACTGGGTGTGGTGCTGGTGATCGGCGTCCTGCTGATCGCCCTGATCCAGAAACGCCTCGTGGGCGGGAAGGAGGACTGACATGTCCGTCACCAACGCACAAAACGCCAAAAACGACGACGCCGCCAGCCGGCGTCCGGAACCAGCGGAACCTGTCCTTCGTCCCGACTTGGGCGTCGAAAAACGCCGCAACCTGGGCGTGGGCAGCTCCATCCTGCTATGCGTGGGCGCCTTCGTTTTCCTCTTCCCGTTCTATTACATGCTCATCGGTTCACTGCAGACTGCCCCGGACACGTCGATTTTCGGCGCGTTTCCCAACCCGGCCAACATCACCGGCGCGAACTATGTGCAGATCAACGAGTCCATCAACCTGTTCCGCGGCCTGCTCAACTCCGGCATCTTCACCGGCGGCGTCATCCTCTTCACGGTGATTTTCGGGCTGCTGGTGGGCTATGCCCTGGCGCAGATGAAGTTCCGTGGCCGCGGCGTGGTGTTCGGGATGATGCTGCTGGTGCAGATGATCCCGTTCCAGCTGCTGCTCATCCCGCTCTACGTCATGATCGTGCGCGATTACGGCCTCGCGGACAGCTACCTGGGCATGATCATGCCGTTCGCCATCAACTCCACGGCGGTGTTTGTGTTCCGCCAGTACTTCCTCCAGCTGCCCTCAACCCTGTTTGAGGCCGCCCGGATCGACGGCGCCTCGGAGCTGCGGATCCTGTGGCAGATCGCCATCCCGCTGGTCCGTCCTGCCATCGTCACCGCCGTGCTGCTGACCTTTATCGGCCCGTGGAACGAGTTCCTGTGGCCGTTCCTGGTCACGAAGGAGCAGTCCCTGCAGCCGTTGGCCGTGTCACTGGCCAACTTCATCTCCAACATCGCCGGCCAGGCCGGAAACCCGTTCGGTGCCATCCTTGCCGGTGCCTGCGTGCTGGCGGCCCCCGCCGTCGCACTCTTCATTTTCTTCCAGCGCCAGTTCATTTCCACCAATATCGGTTCCAGCGTAAAGGGCTAATCCATGACTTCCCCCCACACTTCAGCACTCCCCACTGTCCCCTTCACCCTCACCCGCGCCGGCGTCATCATGACCCCCGAGCCCGGCAACGACTTCGAAGCCGAAGGCGTCCTCAACCCCGCCAGCGGCCGCGGCCCGGACGGCGAGCTGTACCTGCTGCCGCGGCTTGTGGCCACGGGCAACGTGTCCCGTGTGGGGCTCGCCAAGGTGGTCATCAACGACGACGGCGTGCCCAGCGGCGTGGAACGCGAGGGCGTGGTCCTGGCCCCGGACGAGGGCTGGGAACGCGGCATGAACAATGCCGGCACCGAGGATCCGCGCACTACCTGGGTGCCCGCCCTTGGCAAGCACCTCATGACCTACGTGGCCTACGGCCCGCTGGGCCCCCGCCTCGCCTTCGCCCACTCCGAGGACCTCCGGAACTGGGACCGCCTTGGCCCGTGCTTCTTCGAGTACCAGGCCGATCTCTCCATGGACCTGAACCTGTTTCCCAACAAGGATGCAGTGTTTTTCCCGGAGCCGGTGAACGACCCCGACGGCGTGCCCTCCTACGCCATGCTGCACCGCCCCATGTGGGACCTGGGCTGGATCCGTCCCGGCGAAGGCGAGCACCTGCCCGCCGGCGTCACGGACAACCGCCCCGGCATCTGGATCTCCTACGTGGCCGTGGCCGACGTCGAACGCGACCTGCGCAACCTGGTGCACATGGGCAAGCACCGGCTGGTGGCCCTCAGCGAGTTCCCCTTTGAGGAACTGAAGATCGGCGGCGGCCCGCCCCCCATCCGCGTGGACGAAGGCTGGCTCCTGATCCACCACGGCGTGGCCGGAAAGATGGCCGCCTCCGCCTTCGAGCAGCAGCAGAACGTTAACTACACCGCCGCGGCCATGATCCTGTCCGCGGACGATCCCTCCACGGTGATCGCCCGCAGCGACAAGCCGCTGTTGGCGCCGGAAACCGAGGACGAGATCTCCGGGATCGTGCCGAACGTGGTGTTCCCCACCGCGATCGAAAAAATCGGCGACCAGCTGTTTGTGTTCTACGGGATGGCCGACTCCAAAATCGGTGTCGCCAAACTGGACCGGATCTGACGGTGCTGCCTTCACCGAAGGCCACACGGCCGGTGGTGACGGCGGTGGCCGTTTCCATGCTGGCTGTTTCGCTGCAGGCAGGTGCCGTCACGGCGGCCCCTGCCGCGCCGCCGTCGTCCGCCAGTGCGCACACTGCAACGGCGGCACCCGTCCTGGAACCCGCATTGGCCGACGGCGGGAGTCTGACCAACCTGGACCACCTCGACTTCCTGGTGGACACGGTGCCGCTGGCTCCGGTGGCCGGGCACGCCACCTACCAGCTCGAGCAGGACCCCGAGGCCGAAGCGCCGTGGACCTACGCCGATAAGAACGACGACGGCAGTTATGACCGCGTGGGCGGCGGGGACCTGGACCCGGCCACCGGCGACTGGACCCAGGGTGCCTACAACGCGGACGATATCGCCCGCACCGCCGTGGTCTACCTGCGGCACTGGAAGCAGACCGGGGACCTGGCGAGCAGGGAGCACGCCTTCCAGAACCTCCGTACGCTTACGTACCTGCAAACGGTGGATGGCCCGAACGCCGGCAACGTCATCCTCTGGCAGCAGGCGGACGGCAGCCTGAACCCCAGCGCCATTCCCGTGGAACTGCCGGATCCGTCCGACTCCGCGGAGTCCTACTGGCTGGCCCGCACGGTGTGGGCCCTGGGCGAAGGCTTCGCAGGGTTTGCGGGGTCCGATCCGGAGTTCGCCGCGTTCCTGCAGGACCGGCTGCACCTGTCCCTGGGTGCCCTGAACCGCCAGTCTCTCGCCAAGTACGGAACGTTCGACACCGCCGACGGCGTCCAGGTCCCGGCCTGGCTCATTGCTGGCGGCGCGGATGCCTCCGCCGAGGCCGTGCTGGGCTTGGCCGCGTACGTGGAGACCGTTCCGTCCGATGCCGTGGCCACCACGGCGCTGTCCCGGCTGAGCGAGGGTGTGGCCGCTATGTCTTCCGGCTCGGCCACGCAATGGCCGTTCGGCGCGATCATGCCGTGGAACAAGTCCCAGAGCCTCTGGCACGCGTGGGGCGGCATGGCTCCGGCCGCTGTTGCCACCGCATCCACTGTCCTGGACCGGCCTGACCTGCTGACGGCAGCCGTGAAGGACACCGCGCAGTTCACGCCGCAGCTGCTCGCAGCGGGCGGTCCGGACAACGCCTGGAGCCCCGCTCCCGGCGAGGCCCAGATCGCGTACGGCGTGGACTCCCGCGTCCAAAGCCTGGTGGCGACGGCGGAAGCCGCTAAAGCGCCGGGACTCCTGGACGTGGCAGCCATCGCCGCGGGCTGGTTCTTCGGCGCCAGCCCCAACGGCGCCCCCGCCTACAACCCGGCAACCGGCACGGCCATCGACGGGATCGAAACGGACGGCCGGATCAACCCCAACTCCGGCGCCGAATCCACCATCCATGCCCTGCTCACCATGCTGGCCCTCGACGCCGACCCGGAACTCCGGGCCAAGGCCCTAGGGATCAGCGTGACCGACGGGACCAACGGGCTCAACGTGGTGGAAGCCGAAGCCGGCACCATCACAGGCAACGGCACAGTGGTGCGGCCGCCGTCGGCCTGGACCGGCGAAGCGAACATCTCCGGCGGGGCATATGTGGACCTGAACGCTGGCGGCAGTCTTTCCATCCCGTTGCCGGCAGCGGACCAGCCCAGCAACATCTTCCCCATTGTGAACCAGGCAATTGCGCCCTCGGGCACCACCACCTGGACCTCGGCCAAGGGCCTGCTCGGCACCACGGCCAACGGCAGGGCAGGGGCGCAGGGCATCACCGATGCCCCCGGCATCCTCATCCCGTTCACCTTGCGGCGCGCCCTCGCTGCCGGCCTGACCTCGGTCACCGCCAGCACCGACGGCCAGGCGGCACTGGACGCACTCCTGGTCCAGCCGCTGATCTCCACGGTGTCCGTCTCCGGTTCGGGCGGCGACTCCACGCTGTACGTCAGCGCGGCCAAGTCCGCTACCGTGCGGCAGGTGGGCGTGCCGGAAGGGTTTGTGCTGGTCCAGCGCCAGTACGACTCCGCCGGCCAGCCGGTCAAGGGCTCCAACGGCAGCGCCGGCGCCACGTCCGGACGCGTCACGGTGGCCCCTGGCGGCTTCACCCTGGCGACGCTGACCGTCGTCGGGCGTTAAGGCCTGCCCTGCGTGACACGACGCGACGGGAGGCTGCGTGACACGACGTGACGCGAGGCCGGCGGCGGAGGGTGGGTCCCGCCGTCGGACTTTACACGGTGGCAATAGCCGGGACATTCAGGCGAAACCACCCGGCGGAAACATGGGATACGGCCCCTCCGGCCTTTCCGGGCCAGGCTCTGCTGAAGGAGTGCACGCATGGCTACGCCGTTGAACCAGAGCGTGGCGGATTCCGCCCTGCTGACCAGATCGCTGCCGCTGGGCCTGCTCCGGACGTTCATCCAGTCGGACCTGGCGGACGAAGGTTTCACCCCCACCCTCCTGGCCGAACTGAAGGTCCTCGCCCGTGTCCCCGGGCTGCTGGTGGCCTGCAACTACGGCGGAACACTGTGCGACGCGGAGGGAATCTCCACCGAGACCCTTCCCCTGGGGAGCGCCGCGATCGCGCTCCGCGCCCTGGCCGCCCTACCCAACACCCATGCCGCCGTCATCTCGGGGCGCTCGCTGCGTGACCTCGCCGCTGTGTCACGGCTGCCCGCGGAGGTGCACCTCATCGGCTCGCATGGCGCGGAGTCGGACATGGCCTTCGCCCACGTCCAGGACCTCGCCACCGAAGCCACGCTCCACAAGGTAGGCACCGCGCTGACTGAGGCCGTGGGTTTCCAGGAGGGAATCTGGATCGAGCGGAAGCCGGTGGCCGTGTCGGTGCACACCCGGCCGGCCTCCCCGACGGTGGTGCAGGTCGTGACGGAAACGGCGCGGGAGATCGCCAGGGCCCATGGGCTGTTCTTCATCGTGGACGGTTCGGTCCTGGACCTCTCGGTGATGGAACCGGCCAAGGCGGACGCCCTGGAAAACCTCCGGTCCCGGCTGGGCGCGAGTGCTGCGCTGTACGCAGGGGACGCCCACAGCGACGAAATGGCCATCGCCACGCTCCGCGGCCCGGACCTGGGGTTACGAGTGGGGCCGGGGGAGACCCGCGCGTCCCACCGGCTGCGGGACCCGGAATCCTTCGCCCGCGTCCTGGCCCTCCTGTTCGAGCTGCGGCGGGCTTGGCTTTTCGGCGAGGACGCAGTGGGGCTCGAGCGCCACACGATGATCGGCAACGGATCATCCACCGCTTTGGTCACTCCGGATGCCAAGGTCTGCTGGATGAGCCACCCGCTCCCGGATTCAGGGTCGCTGTTCGCCCACATCCTGGGCGGGGACGCCGCCGGGCACTTCTCCGTAGAGCCGCTCAAGGCCTCGCAGGTTCTGGGCCAGCGCTACGTGGACAGCACCATGATCGTGGAGACGCGCTGGGCGGACGTAACCGTCACGGACTACCTGGAGCCGGCACCGGAAGGGATCACCAGCCTGGTCCGGGTGCTCTCCGGAACCGGCGGCGCCAAGATCGTCTTCGCGCCCCGGCCGGATTACGCCAACGCGCCGTTCAGCATGGAGGCCCGCGGCGATGAACTCCATGTGGTGGGAACCTCCGATCCCATTTTCCTTTTTGCCCCGGGCGTCAGTTTCACCATCACCTCGGACGGCCTCCATGCCACCGCCACCGCTTCGGTCAACCTCCAGGACGGGCCGGTGGTCCTCAACCTGCGCTGCGGCGACACCGAGCCTGCGTTGGCGGACCCCCGCGGGGAGACGGACCGGCGGGCGGGCGTGGCGCTCCACTCCCGCCGCTGGGTGCAGGAACTGGAACTGCCCTCGGTGAAGCCATCGCTGGTCCGCCGCTCAGCGCTGGTCCTCCGCGCCCTCGTGCACGAGCCCACGGGTGCCGTGCTGGCCGCGCCCACCACGTCGCTGCCAGAAGGAATCGGCGGCACACGGAACTGGGATTACCGCTACTGCTGGCTGCGGGACGGCTCCATGACGGTGAACGCGCTGGTGGACCTGGGCTCCACGGCGGAGGCGGCCGGGTTCCTCAGCTGGCTGGGCCGGATCCTCGAACATGCACCGGGCCCGGAATGGCTGCATCCGCTGTACTCGGTGACGGGGGCGCCGCTGTCCACGGAGGCCGTCATCGACAGCCTGCCCGGGTATGCGGGGTCCCGGCCGGTCCGGATCGGCAACGCCGCAGACCACCAGGTCCAGCTCGATGTCTTCGGGCCGGTGGCTGAACTGATCCACGGCGTCAGCTCACGGAATGGTGGCCTCGAGGACGGCCACTGGGACCTGTTGGTGCAGATGGCGGCCGCCGTCCTGGCCCGGTGGCACGAGCCTGACCACGGCATTTGGGAAGCCCGGCGGCCGCCGCGGCACCACGTCTACACCAAGGTGATGTGCTGGGTGACGCTGGACCGCGCACTGCGGACCGCCGACCGGCACGGCAGGACGCCGGATCCGTCGTGGGAACCCACGGCGCAAACCATCCGGGAGGAAGTCCTGCGCGAAGGCTGGGATGACTCGGCCACGTCCTACACCGTGGCCTACGACAGCCCCGACCTGGATGCAGCCGTCCTCCACATCGGGCTCTCCGGCCTGCTGGATGTCACTGACCAGCGGTTCCTGGACACCGTCACCGCCGTGGAAAGGGAACTGCGGGTGGGCCCCACCGTGTTCCGGTACAGGTACGACGACGGCCTGCCGGGTTTGGAGGGCGGCTTCCACATCTGTACTACCTGGCTGATTGAGGCGTACGTTGCGGTGGGCAGGATCGAGGAGGCCTGGGACCTGTTCGACCAGCTGGTGAACCTCTTCGGCCCCACCGGCCTGCTGCCCGAAGAATACGATCCCAGTACGGAGACGCACCTGGGGAACCACCCGCAGGCGTACTCGCACCTGGGGTTCATCCGCTGCGCCCGGATCCTGGACCGGCACAAGCCAGAGGCCAAAAGGACATAACCCGGCGCGAACGTACACTTGAGGCCCTGTCGGGAGGGCCCCAACTGCTCGTGCGCGCTGGTTTTTTCCGCCGGTTTATCACGCACAGCGCCTTTTTGGGAAGCACGACGGCGGCCTGCCGCGGAACTGCGCGGTGGGCGCCGCCGTCGGGCGCTAAAAGCGTGCCTGGCGTGACGAGGGAACCTAGCGGGAGCACAAACCGCTGGTCAGTTCAGCAGCCAATCAGTTCAGCAGCAGCGCGACGCCGATCATGGCAGGTACCGCCACCACCGTGGTGATCAGGACGGTGTCCTTGGCCACGGTGAGGCCGGTCTGGTAGCGGCTGGCGGCAACAAAAACGTTCTGCGCGGTGGGGAGGGACGCCACCACGACGGCCGCGAACAGGGCCGGGCCGTCGAGCCCTACGGCAAAGCGGGCAAAAACGTAGGCGATGGCCGGCTGGACCACCAGTTTGAAGGCACTGGCCAGGAGAGTGTCCACGCGTCTGCCGGCGGCGGCCTGCAATGGCCGGCTGCCGTTCAGGCTCATGCCGAAGGCGATCAGCATGGCCGGAATCGCAGCGCCGCCAATGAGGTGGATCGGCTCCAGGAGCAGCGGCGGAACCTTCCAACCGGTCCCCGCCACCAGCAGGCCAAGGCCCGAGCCAACAATCATCGGGTTCCGCAGGATCATCAGAATGAATCCCCAGGGCGTGGTGCGGTGTGAGCTGGTGCTGGCGTCCAGGATCATCAGGAAAATCGGTGTGAAGAACGCCAGTTGGAAGATCAGCAGCGGTGCCACGTAGCTGGCGTCGCCCAGAACATATACCGCGATGGGAATACCGAGGTTCGCGGAGTTGGCCAGGGAAGCGGCCATCGAGGACATCAGTGCTTCCGGCAACGCGCGCTTAAGGACGAACTTGACGATGCTGAAGAAGATAAGGGCGGTGCAGACGGCGGACACAGCCGTGACCAGCAGCGGTTCCGCGAAGACTTCCCGCAGCTGCGCTTTGCTGAGCGTCTCGAAGAGGAGTGCAGGGCTGGCCACAAAGAAGGTCAGGCCACTGAGGACCTGGCGGGCGTTGTCGCCCAGGATCCGTTGGCGGCCGACGAACCAGCCCACCATGATGATGAACCAGACAACAAAGAAGCCCTGCAGCACGCCTACCAAGAAAAGCCTCCGAGGCTGCGGCGGCGGTGTCTGCCCGGACTCACGCTCCGGCTACAGGGCGGCGTTGTTCAGGGCGAACGGCGGACGCATCAGGCCGGGCGTGTGGCACTCGGCGGGGTCGTTTCCGATCTGGACAATCTTGTTGTCCTCATCCACATGGATGACCTTCGGGGTGTAGGCATGGGCCTCTTCCGTGGTCATCTGGGCATAGGTGATGAGGATGACGATGTCGTTCTCGTGCATCAGGTGGGCTGCTGCCCCGTTGATGCCAATGACACCGGAGCCGCGCTCGCCGGCGATGGTGTAGGTCTCCAGGCGCGCACCGTTGGTCACGTCCACGATGGCCACGAGCTCGCCGGGAAGGATATCGGCAGCATCCAGCAGGTCCAGGTCAACGGTGACCGATCCTACGTAGTGCAGGTCGGCATGCGTGACGGTGGCCCGGTGGATTTTGGACTTGAACATTGTGCGATTCATAACCCGCCCAGTCTAGCGTCGGCACCCGGATCGCGCTGTGACGCACTGAACATGCCGGCGGAAGCTGTTTCCCCGCCTACCCGCACGTGACCGGGCGATCCGGCACCTAACTCGATGCGCCGCCGTCGTCCGTCCTTGCTACTGAGGTGGCGGTGGCGGCCAGCGTCTCGCGGGCGGCGAGGATGGCCGGCCGCTGCGCGCTGGAGCGGCGCACCGATGTGAACACGGTGCGGTGCGGGTTGCCGGGCAGGTCCAGCAGCTGGGCGGTGGTGCCGCGGCCGGTCCAGACGAGGTCCGGCATCAGCGCCACGGCATTTCCGGACTCGATCAGCCTGATCTGCGCCTGGAGATCGGCTGTTTCGAAGCGCACATCGGGCTCGAACCCGGCACTCCGGCAGGCCTGCTCCGCCCAGTGCCGGGATGCCGCGCCGCGGGGCTCCATCACCCAGGGCAGCGCGGCAGTATCTTCCAGCGACGTGATGGGCGGCCGGCCGGGAGCGGCCGGCGGAACGGCCAGCCGGATCACGTCAGTGGTCAGCTTGATGCGGTCCAGCTCCGGGTACCGCGGGGCGGCGTGGCCCGGATACTGTTCGGCGATGACCAGGTCAAAATCGCGCGCCCACGTCTCATGAAGTGCCGTTTCGGGTTCGCGCTGGATCATTTCGATCCGGACCTCCGGGTACTCCGCCGTCATCCGCGTGAGCGTGTCCGGCATCAGCGCCAAGGCCGCGGACTGGAACACCGCAATCCGGACGGTTCCCGTGACAGTCGTCAGCGACGCCGCGAGGTCTGCTTCAGCCTGCTCCATGGTTTCGAGCAGCTGGGCGGTGTGGGCCACCAGGACTTCGGCCTGGGGCGTCAGCTGCACGCGCCGCCCCGTCTTCCGGAGCAGCTCCACGCCCACTTCCTTTTCCAGCAGGGCAAGCTGCTGGGAGACCGACGACGGGCTGTACTGCAGTGCCTCCGCCACCTCCGCCAGGGTGCCCCGGATCTTCAGTTCGCGGAGAAGCCGCAGGCGCCGGACATCGAGCATGGCCACATTCCTTGATGAATCTAATGAATATAGGTTAGAAGTAGTCACTTTATCTAACGCAACTGCGCTTGCATACTGGTGTACCTGAGTTACCCCCGTCACAGCCCCTCGCCGGGGCGCCGTGTTGGGGCCGCACCCCACGCAGGAGTTCCTGATGAGCACAAGAGATATGTCCCAGTCGATTATGCGGCGCAAGCCCATCGACGATATCGAAGAAGAAAACAAGCACAGCGGGCTGTTCAAGTCCCTCGGGCTCTGGCAGCTCACCGCCATTGGTGTCGGCGGCATCATCGGCGTTGGAATTTTCTCCCTCGCCGGGTTGGTCGCGGCCGGAAGCGAAGATACTCCCGGAGTGGGGCCCGCTGTGCTGATCTCGTTCCTTGTTGCTGGTCTCGCATCCGCCGCGGCTGCCCTGTCCTACGCCGAGTTTGCAGGCATGATTCCGCGCGCAGGGTCCGCCTACACCTACGGCTACGTTGCTCTGGGTGAGGTGATTGGATGGTTCATCGGCTGGGACCTGCTGCTCGAATACATTGCCATTGTGGCCGTGGTGGCCATTGGCATTTCGGGGTACTTCGACGCCTTCCTGTCGGGAATCGGCGTTAACATGCCTGTCTGGATGACGTCCACGCCGGATGAGGGTAAGGGCGGCATCGTCAACATTCCCGCCATCGTCGTCTGCCTCCTGGTGACCTGGATCCTGTCCCGCGGCACCAAGGCATTCGGCCGTTTTGAACTCGTAGCCGTGGCCATCAAGGTCATCCTGATCCTGTTCATTATCGGCCTCGGCGTTTTCTATATCGACACCAACAACTACAACCCGTTTATGCCCAGCGGCTTTGGGCCCGTCCTGGCCGGTGCCGCGACCGTCTTCTTCGCGGTGTTCGGGTACGACGCCATGAGTACCGCGGCGGAAGAAGCCACGGACGGCAAGAAGCACATGCCGAAGGCCATCATCCTTTCGCTGATCATCGCCATGCTGCTCTACGTCGCTGCCACCCTAGTCCTGACCGGCATGCAGAACTACAAGGACATCGACCCCACGGCCGGCTTCGCTTCCGCCTTCACCGGCGTGGGTCTGCCCGTCATCGCCACCATCATTTCGGTCTTCGCCGTCCTGTCCATCCTCACGGTGATGCTGACCTTCCTCCTGGGCGTCACGCGTGTCTGGTTCTCCATGAGCCGCGATGGCCTGCTGCCAGGCTGGTTCGCCAAGACGGACCGGCACGGAACCCCGCAGCGCGTTACCTGGATTGCCGGCGTCGCCTCCGCCCTGCTGGCCGGTGTGTTCCCCATCAAGGCCGTCGCGGACCTCACGAACATTGGCATCCTGGCCGCGTTCGTCGTCGTCTGCTTCGCCGTGATCGTGTTCCGCTACAAGAAGCCGGACGCCCCGCGCACGTTCCGCCTGCCGCTGATGCCCGTTATTCCGGCCTTCGGTGTGCTGGCGTCCGCCTTCCTCATGTTCCAGCTGCACTGGGAGACCTGGGCGCGGTTCGGTGTCTGGCTGGTTATCGGCCTGGCCATTTACTTCTTCTACGGCCGCAAGCACTCCCTGATGAACCCGGACAGCCCACGCCACGAGGAGATTGTGGAGATGCACCGCCCCATCGGCTGACCCCCGGGTTCCCGGGCGTCCACCCGCCCACCCGTTCCGGCCCACCCACCCCCGGACGCTCACTCACTTCCTGCACGTTTTCACCAAACGCTCGCTCACTTTCGGGGCGCGAACGACGAACCCTCTCTCACATCCTGTGGGGAGGGTTCGTCCGTTTTTCATTGAGTGCGAGAGCGTTGCCCCAAAACCTGCAGGAAGTGAGGGAGGGTCGCCCAAAAACCCGCTTTAAGTGAGAGAGCGTTGCCCAAAAATCGGGGATTTCCTGACCGTTTGGACGGCAAATCAAAGCATTGGGTTTCCTAACCTGTATTGCTTAGAAAACATCGCTTTATCTTATGTGATTGCAAGTTCATACTGATGAATAAGACCCCTTCCAGACCAAGGAAAGAACGAGCAAACCATGACTCACACTGCAACGGAAGCCACCGGACAGACAGACGTCCCGCAGGCCCGTGCCCTCGCGGCGGACACCATCACGCTGGTGCGCCGCTGGCTGACCGAGGCTTCGAAAGTTCCTGTTGATGCCTCGGCTGAGCAGTTGGCCGGTGTGCTGAAGGACCCGAACGGCCTGGACTTCACGGTGGGCTTCGTGGACGGCGTGGTCCGCCCCGAAGACCTCCAGGTCGCCGCCCGAAACCTCGCCGCCCTGGCGCCCAAGGTCCCGGCGTTCCTGCCGTGGTACATGCGCAGCGCCGTCCGCCTCGGCGGAACCATGGCGCCGGTCGTTCCGCAGGTGGTCATCCCGATCGCCCGCCGTGTGCTCCGCGAAATGGTGGGCCACCTGATTGTTGACGCCACCGACGCCAAGCTGGGCCCGGCCATCGCCAAGATCCGCAAGGACGGCATCAAGCTCAACGTGAACCTCCTGGGCGAGGCCGTCCTGGGCGAGCATGAGGCTTCCCGCCGGCTCGCGGGCACCCACACGCTCCTGGCCCGCCCGGACGTGGACTACGTCTCCATCAAGGTGTCCTCCACCGTGGCCCCGCACTCCGCGTGGGCGTTCGACGAGGCCGTGGAGCACGTCGTCGAGAAGCTCACGCCGCTGTTCACCAAAGCCGCGTCCTTCGCCGGCGCGGGACAGAAGGCCAAGTTCATCAACCTGGACATGGAGGAATACAAGGACCTGGACATGACCATCGCGGTCTTCACCAGGATCCTGGACAAGCCCGAGTTCAAGAACCTCGAGGCCGGCATTGTGCTGCAGGCCTACCTCCCGGATGCACTCGCCGCCATGACCCGCCTCCAGGATTGGGCCGCAGAGCGCCGCACCAACGGCGGCGCCGCCATCAAGGTCCGCGTGGTCAAGGGCGCCAACCTGCCCATGGAACAGGTGGAGGCCTCGCTGCACGACTGGCCGCTGGCCACCTGGCACACCAAGCAGGATTCGGATACCAACTACAAGCGCGTCATCAACTACTCGCTGCACCCGGACCGGATCAACAACGTCCGGATCGGCGTGGCCGGCCACAACCTCTTCGACATCGCCTTCGCCTGGCTGCTCGCCAAGCAGCGCGGCGTGGAGTCCGGCATCGAATTCGAGATGCTGCTGGGCATGGCGCAGGGCCAGGCTGAAGCCGTCAAGAAAGACGTCGGCTCGCTCCTGCTGTACACCCCGGTGGTGCACCCGGCCGAGTTCGACGTCGCCATCGCCTACCTGATCCGCCGCCTCGAAGAGGGGGCCAGCCAGGACAACTTTATGTCCGCCGTGTTTGAACTCAGTGAAAACGAAGTGCTGTTCGAGCGCGAGAAGCAGCGCTTCCTCGCCTCCCTGGACAAGCTCGACGGCGAGGTCCCCCCGGCCAACCGGCAGCAGAACCGCAGCCTCCCGCCGCAGCCCCTGCCGCGTGACGCGTTCGCGAATACGCCGGATACTGACCCGTCCTTGCCCGCCAACCGCATCTGGGGCCGGGCCATCCTGGATCGTGTCCCGTCCTCCAGGCTGGGCAACGCCGCCGTCGAAGCCGCCACCATCACGGACGCGGACACCCTCAACACCGTCATCGCCACCGCTGTAGAGAAGGGCAAAGCCTGGGGCGCCCTGACCGGCGACCAGCGCGCCGAGATCCTCCACCGCGCCGGCGATGTCCTCGAAGCCCGCCGCGCCGACCTCCTGGAGGTCATGGCCAGCGAGACCGGTAAAACCATCGACCAGGGCGATCCCGAGGTGAGCGAAGCCGTGGACTTCGCCCACTACTACGCCGAGTCCGCCCGCAAGCTGGAAATGGTCGACGGCGCCACGTTCGTCCCAGCGAAGCTCACCGTCGTGACCCCGCCGTGGAACTTCCCGGTCGCCATCCCGGCAGGGTCCACCCTCGCGGCACTCGCCGCCGGCTCCGCCGTCGTGATCAAACCCGCCAAGCAGGCCCGCCGCAGCGGTGCCGTGATGATCGAGGCACTCTGGGAAGCCGGCGTCCCGAAGGACGTGCTGACCATGGTCCAGCTCGGCGAGCGTGAACTCGGCCAGCAGCTGATCTCCCACCCCGCCGTGGACCGCGTGATCCTGACCGGCGGCTACGAAACCGCCGAACTCTTCCGTTCCTTCCGCAAGGACCTGCCCCTGCTGGCCGAGACCAGCGGCAAGAACGCCATCATCGTCACCCCCAGCGCCGACCTGGACCTGGCCGCCAAGGACGTGGCGTACTCAGCGTTCGGCCACGCCGGCCAGAAGTGCTCCGCCGCGTCCCTGGTGATCCTGGTGGGCTCCGTTGCTAAGTCCAGACGGTTCCACAACCAGCTGGTTGACGCCGTGACCTCGCTGAAGGTGGGCTACCCGCAGGACCCCACCAGCCAGATGGGCCCGATCATCGAGCCCGCAAACGGCAAGCTCCTCAACGCCCTCACCACCCTCGGCGACGGCGAAACCTGGGCCGTGGAACCGCGCAAGCTTGACGGAACCGGCCGCCTCTGGAGCCCGGGCGTGCGCTACGGCGTCCGCCGCGGGTCCTACTTCCACCTCACCGAATTCTTCGGACCGGTCCTGGGCGTCATGGCCGCTGACACGCTGGAGGAGGCCATCGCGATCCAGAACCAGGTCGAGTACGGCCTCACCGCCGGCCTGCACGCCCTGGACCCGGACGAGCTCGGCACCTGGCTGGACTCCATCCAGGCCGGAAACCTCTACGTGAACCGCGGCATCACCGGCGCCATCGTACAGCGCCAGCCGTTCGGCGGCTGGAAGAAATCCGCCGTCGGCGCCGGCACCAAAGCCGGCGGACCCAACTACCTCGCCGGCCTCGGATACTGGGTCAGTGCCGAAGCCTCAGCCGCGGCAAGCGTCACCAACGCAGGCGTCCGCCGCATCCTGAACGCCGCCGCAGGCGCCCTGGACCCGGCCGAGCTTGAGTCGCTGCAGCGCTCGCTGGGGTCTGACGCCCAGGCGTGGGCCGACGAGTTCGGCACCGCCAAGGACGTCTCCGGCCTGAGCGCCGAGCGGAACATCTTCCGCTACCGTGCGCTGCCGGTCACCGTGCGGCTCTCCGAAGGGGGCGTGCTGGCGCACCTGGTGCGGACTGTGGCGGCCGGCGTCCTGGCCGGTTCGGTATTGACCGTGTCCACCGCCGTCGAACTTCCCGCCCAGCTGCGCGCCGTGCTCACCGGGCTGGACGTCAACGTCACGGTTGAGTCCGACGCCGGCTGGCTGGCTTCGGCGGTACGCCTCGCCGCGGCGGGCAAACTGTCCGGTGCGCGGATCCGCCTGATCGGCGGCGACGCCACCGCACTCGCCGAAGCCACGGACGGGCGGCCGGACCTGGCGATCTACGCCCACGCGGTCACCGAGGCCGGACGGGTGGAGCTGCTGCCGTTCCTGCACGAGCAGGCCATCAGCATCACGGCCCACCGCTTCGGCACCCCGGACCACCTCTCGGATGAGCTGATCTAGGCGGGCCGAAAAGCCCAGCAAACACGAAAGGCCCGGTGGCCGCCTTCGGGGCGGTTGCCGGGCCTTCGCTGTCGAATGGTTGCGTAGTGATCAGGTGGCTGCGCGGGGGCGAGCCTGGAGACAGTTGGTAATTAGCCCAGATACCAGCCTGGGGGAGTCCACGATGCAGGAACATTGTGGGCCGAGAAATCTTCGCAATGGGTGCAGGTGTAGGCGACTTCGCCCAGTGTCCTGACCGCCCCGTCACGCCGGTAAACCGGTGGAATGTAGGACTCAAGATAAATGAATTCATCCGTGCCGCACTTGTCGCACGTGGGTTTGCCGACGTACTCGGCCGCCCGCGAAATACCGGCGTTATGGCTGGAATGATGCGTGACCAGCGGCCGTATGGTGCTATGTCGCTGGGTATATACAGTGTGTAAATGGGTGTTCTCGGCTGTCGTCATTGGCTGCCTATCCCGAGTGCGGCCGCATCATGGGCTGCATGGCGCACTCGTAGTGTTGAACCGGCCACTGCTTGACCCATGGATATTCCAGCATAGGCGAGGCGGGCTTTTACTTCAATGGTTCGTTTCCAGTCCTGATTCCTGCGGCAAATTCGGTCAAACCGACTTCTTGAGCGTCCGCCCGACGATGGTCTGGGTCAGCGCATCGATCACTTCGGCGTTGGCCAGCGGGTTCCGGATCAGGGTGAAATCCACATCGCCCACTGGAGGCAGGTCGAACCGGCGGGTGATGATCTTGAGGTCTTCGGGAACCAGCGACGTCGGCATCACAGCCACGCCGATGCCTGCCCGGAGTGCCGCCAGGACACCACTGATCTGCCGGGTAGTGCACGTGATCCGCCAGGTCCGGCCGCTTGATTCCAGTGCATCGATGGCCAGCTTCCGGCTGAGGCTGGGGGAGGGGTAGGAGATCAGCGGTACGGGATGCCCGGGCTCCAGCGACGTCTGTTCCAGCCCCACCCAGGAAAAGGTGTCGTGCTGGACCACCGTGCCGTCCTTGACGCCAGCCACCCACTTCACAAACACCAGGTCCAGCTGGCCGGCATTGAGTTTCTTGTACAGCTGGTCGCTCTGGCCAACGGTGAGCTCAAGGTTGATCTGTGGATAGACCTGGCGGAACTCGCGAAGGATCCGGGGGAGGCCGGTGATGGCGAGGTCGTCCGCCGTGCCGAACCGCAGCCGGCCGCGCATGGCCGAGCCGGAGAAGTATCGGGTGGCGGCATCGTGGGCCGAAAGGATGGTGCGGGCGAAGCCGGCCATCGCGTCACCGTTGTCCGTGAGCCGGACATCGCGGGTGTCCCTGCTGATGAGGATGCGCTTCGCCGCCGTCTCCAGCTTGCGGACATGCTGGCTGACGGTCGGCTGTGCCAAGCCCAGGCGCTCCGCCGCCTTGGTGAAGCTGAGCGTCTCGGCTACGGCCAGGAAGGAACGGAGCTGGGTGGGTTCGTACACAGTGGACTCCTTTGGCTGCGGCTGACTGTCCACCCACGTCAGAGTGGGCAATATTACGCTTTGTAATGCTAGTTATAGGCGAGATAGGGCTACATAATCACCTTGAACCAGCCTAGCGTGGGAAGCATCCCAGTCCGCCCGCTTCCCTGAGGACATCCCTGTGGCACCCCCACCGCCAACGTCGGCAACCGTCAGCCAGCCCGTCATCGACTCCGACTCCGCCTCCGCGTCCGCTACCGCCGCCTCCGCCCAGACCCAACCCATCGCCGTCGTTAGTGAACACCTCCCCTGGCGGCACACGTTTATCTCCCTGAAAGTCCCCAATTTCCGCATCTTCGCGATCGGGCACTTTGTCGCCGTCGTCGCCCTCTGGATGCAGCGGATCGCCCAGGACTGGCTGGTGCTGGAACTGTCCGGCTCCGTCACCGCCGTGGGCATCACGGTGGCCCTGCAGTTCCTGCCGTCGCTGCTGTTGGGGCCGTGGGGCGGCATGATGGCGGACCGGTTCGCCAAACGCCGGATCCTCATCCTGTGCCAGAGCCTGGCCGCGGTCCTCGCCGCAGCGCTCGCGGCACTTGCCCTGACCGGCGCCATCGAAGTGTGGCACGTGTACGTCATCGCGCTGCTGCTGGGCCTGGTCACCGTGCTGGACCAGCCCGCGCGCCAGGTGTTCGTCAACGAACTGGTGGGCCCCAAATACCTCCGGAACGCCATCAGCGTCAACTCCACGACGTTCCAGCTGGGCGGCCTGATCGGTCCGGCACTGGCGGGACTGCTGCTCACCGCGGTCGGCGCAGGCTGGGCCTTCGCCGTGAATGCGCTGGCGTGCTGCTCCACCGTGGCTATGCTGCTGCTCCTGCGCAAGAACCAGCTGTTCGTTAGTGCCCCTGCGCCCAAGAAGAAGGGCATGCTGCGGGAAGGACTGCAGTATGCGCTCAGCAAGCCCACCATCTACTGGCCGTGGCTGATGGCCGGTTTCATCTCCGTCTTCGCCATGAGCCTGCCCGTGCTGCTCGCCGCGTTCGCGGACCACGTGTTCGACGTCGGCGCCGGCGGCTATGGCCTTCTGAACGCCCTGGTGGCACTGGGGGCATTGGCCGGTGCCGTCGCGTCCACACGGCGCCGCCAGTTGCGGCTCCGCTCCGTGGTGTTCTGTGCCGGAATGTATGGCCTGATGCTGTGCCTGGCCGCCCTGGCGCCGTCCATGCTCTGGTTTAGCGTGGTGATGGTCCTGTCCGGATTCTGGTGCCTGATGTTCCTCACCGGCTCCAACCAGCTCGTCCAGATCAGCTCCAACATGGGCATCCGGGGCCGGGTCATGAGCCTGTACATCATGGTGCTGATCGGCGGCCAGGCCATCGGCGGGCCCATGCTCGGGTGGATCGCCGAGCACGTGGACCCGCATGTGGCACTCATGGTGTCCGGCGGGGTGCCGGCGCTCGCCGCGGTGACTGTCGCCGTCGTCCTGGCCCGAAAAGGCGCGCTGGCGCTCAGGGTGGACCTCAAGGACCGCCGCCACCCGCTGCGGATCGTCCGCCGGGTGGCCACGGCGTAGGGGGCCACGGCGTAAAGGGCTGCAGACCTTGGGCCGCGGCACCTACGCCGCGGCCCAAGGCGGCAGAGCCTACGCCGGCAGGTGCGGGTACTCGGCCTCGCGCCGCTGGAACTCCAGCACGTCCTTGTTGAGGACCACGCCTTCGCGGATTTCGATGGCGCGGGAAATGGTTTCGTTACCGTCCCACTCCGCGGGGCCGCCGATGACTGTCTCAAGGAACGGCAGCAGGGCCTGGCTGATCTCCCAGCTGGAGGAATTCCAGAGGTAGGACGGGCTGTGGTCCACCGCGTAATAGTTGATGTGGTCGCCCATGGTAAACATCGGTTCTGCGAACGTGGTGGAGCGCGCCCAGCTGAAGCCCATTCCCTCGTCGCACGAAACGTCCACGATCAGGCTGCCCGGGCTGAACGCCGCGAGGTCCTCAGTCCGCAAATAAGTCAGCGGATTGTTCGGATCCTGCAGCGTGCAGTTGACCACGATGTCGCTCTCGGCCAGGAACGGCGCCAGCGGTACCCGGCCCCGCTCGGTGATGACCTGGCTCAGGAAGGGGGCCTTGTCGTCGTGATCAAACTGGACGATGTTGACCGAGTGGATCGGGGCACCAACCGCCGCAACTCCGCGGTTGGTCAGCACCTGAACGTCGTGGATGCCATGCGCGTTCAGCGCGGTCACGGCGCCGCGGGCGGTCGCGCCGAAGCCGATCACCACGGCACTGAGCCGGCGGCCGTAATCACCCGTAGAGCCGGTGAGCGAGAGCGCATGAAGCACCGAGCAGTAGCCGGCCAGCTCGTTGTTTTTGTGGAACACGTGTAGCCCGAATCCGCCGTCGCTCGCCCAGTGGTTCATCGCTTCGAAGGCGATGAGCGTGAGCTTCTTGTCGATGGCCAGCTGGGTGATGGCGCGGTCCTGGACACAGTGCGGCCAGCCCCAGAGGATCTGGCCGTCGCGCAGTTCCGCGAGGTCCTCAGGCTGTGGCTTGGGCAGGAGTACGACGTCGGCCTCCGCAAGCAGCGCTTCCTTGGTGGCCATTTTGCCCACGAGGGTTGAGAGCTGGTCATCCGAGACGCCGAAGCGCTCACCGTAGCCCTGCTCCAGGATGATGCGCTGGCGCAGTTCCGGAGCGATCCGCTCGAAATGCAGGGGGTGGATGGGGAGGCGGCGTTCGTCCGGTTTCCGGGTGGATGCCAGGACGCCGAGGGTCAGGTGGCTCTGTTGGCCACTCACTTCTTTTTTGCGGCCTTGGACGTGATGTCCAGGGAGGTGGCCGGCGCTCCGGCGGCCCGCTTGTCGGCGCGCTTTTCCTTGATGGACTTGCCGGCTTTTTTGGATGCTGCTTGACGCGGGGACTTGTCAGCCATGATTGCTCCTGTAGCGGAACCGAAGAGGTTCCTGACTTCTGACGATACACGGCTGGGCCTAACGGCCCCCGGGTGATGGCCGTTTGGAGTGGGATTCGCCGCGCCGGCGCGCCCGCTGCTGTGGTGCGAAAACGGTAGTGAGAAACATTGGAGCGGCTGACGGGAATCGGACCCGCGTATCAAGCTTGGGAAGCTAGCGCTCTACCATTGAGCTACAGCCGCATCGCCCCGTTTTGAGCGGGGCAGAACTTAGCTTAGCGCAGATGCGATCACGCGCCAGCAACCGTGACCACGCACTGGACCCGTGTCCGCCGGGATGGCCGCTACCGGCCGCGTCATCCAGTAACTCTTCAATAACGGCGCCGTCGGTGGCTAGGTCCGGGGCGGGCCGAGTGGCTACTCTGAACCCGTTAGCTGCGGTGTCATGGGGGTGGGGCGGGCTACCACCTGACCAGCCGCTAACTAAGGACTCCCATGGTATTTGCAGAGCACGAGGTGCTTATCCGGTGCGACGCAATGACCGTGTACGCGTTCCTGGTGGACGGAATGAACCTTCCCCTATGGCGCAAGGGCATCCGCAGCATCGGCTTGATGTCCGGTGCTGCCGGAACCAAGGGCGCCGTTTACCGGCAGACGACCACGGGCCGGTCAGGACGGACAATCCCCGCCGACTTCGAAATAACGCAGGCCAGGCCGGGCGCCGAGATCCAGTTCCGTGTGATCTCGGGACCGTCGCAGCCCACCGGCGGGTACTACCTCAGCACCGAACCGGCCGGCACCCGCGTCAGGTTCGCCCTCGAGTACCAGCCCAAAGGCCTCCTGGGCCTGATGAACACCGGCATCCAGCGCACCATCAGGGCCGAAGTGTCCCAGCTCGCACGGCTCAAAGATGTCCTGGAAGTGCGGACGGCCGCCTGAGGGCTACTGCGCCAGCCGCTGGCCCGCCCAGCTGCCGGTAATGTTCGACGGCGACGCAAGGCTTCCGCTGCTCAGGTCCCAGTACTGCACCACATCGTTGGCTCGGCGGAGCGCGACCCCCGTGGAATTCAGGGCTGTCACGTCGCGCAGCGGACGGATCCCGGTGACGTCTTGCCAGCCGGTGGTGACGGTGAGCCGGGCTTCGACGCGTGGCGCCGGAGTGCCAGCTCCGCGGTAAAGCTGCACACCGCCGTCGGACCTAATGGCCAGGAGATCCTGGAAACCGTCGGCGTCATAGTCCACCATGCTCAGCTTCCTGGCCGATACTCCCGTGGCCATGGTTGTGCGTGATGACATGTCCGCCAGGCCCACGTTCGGGTAGAGGTACAGGTTGCCGGCGGTATCCAGGGCGACCAATTGGGGGAGCCGGTTGTTGGCGCACCAGCCGCCGACGGCCAGTGTCAACGTCGCCCAGCCGCCCGAGCCCAGCGTGAACGAGGTTTGGAACCCTCCGGTAGCGATACCCCGGTGGAGCGTCAGCCGTCCGTCGTTCCACTGCGTCAGGAGGTCATAGGCGCCGTCGCGGTCCCAGTCCGTGGTGAATACTTCCTTGGCCGTTCCGAAACCGGAGCCGATGACCTTGGCAGCACCAAAGGTCCTGTTCCCTGTGGAGGGGCGGTTGATGAGCTGGCCTGAGGCGTTGATGGTCACCAGATCAGCGGCACTGGTGATGGCCGCGCTGCCTAAATCCAGGGTGGGCGGCATGTGTTTGACGGAGGGGTCGCACACGGTTGGCGTTGGGGCGGGGAAGGCGCCCCCGCCGGCGGAGCTGCCTCCAGGGGAGGTGACGGTGCCGGCGGGCAGGGTGGTGTAGCCGAAGAAGTTCACCACACCCCAGATGGTGTACAGATTGTTCGTGTACGAGATCCCGGCGCCCATGACGTTGAAGCGCGGGTCTAGCAGCATGGCGTTGTGGCCCTCGGAGTTTTTCCACCACTCCACCAACTGCGCCGCGTTGCGGTCCGTGCGGATGGCAATGACCTCGCCGGCGCCATTGTTCGGACTCAGGGCGCGGGGATCGGTCCAGAAACTGGCGCGGTGCTCAATGACGTCCCGGGACGCGATGCTGTCGGACCATTCCTGCGCCATGCCGGCCACCGTGGGGTGGTACTTGACCGGGGCCAGGCTGTTGGCCGCCCGGTAATTGTTGATTTCGTTGAAAACCGTGAGGATGGCGGCCGTGTTGCTGTCCGGCACCAGGGCCTCGGTGCCAAGGGATTCGGTAGTGATGGATTCCGTTGCGGGGGTCGGCGGGGTGGGAGCCGCGGTTTTGTTCTGGCTCAGTTCCGCGTCGGGGGCCCAGAGGGGTGGCAGGGAAGGCGGCTCGGGGGCGAGGGGCTCGGAGGTGGCGGTCTCGGGGGCAGCCACCGTCGCCGTCGGCGGCGCCGCTGCGGTCCCTGACGTGCCTTCTCCGGCGGGTGATGCCGGTGTGATCACCGGTTCCACGGCCGGGGCGAGCGGGGAACCGGTGCCGGTCTCAACGTCGGGCGCGCCGCCGTCGTCCGCTGTTCCCGACGGTCCCAACGTGACCGTGCGCGGTCCAAAGGCACCAGCCTGGACGGACGGCGCATTCTCCGGCGGGCCGGAATACATGCCGGCGGCCGGGGACACGAGGGCGAGCGCGCACAACATGGCCACAACGGCGGGCGCCGCAAATTTATTCAAAACCAACCCCAGATCAGTTCAGTTGTACCAACCGGGAGACCATCCGGCGGCTGACATGCTGAGGCAACATTAGCCCCACTAGGCGACAGCAACAACGAAAAAGTGTGCGCTGTGGACAACGCATAGTAATTTGGGACGGTGCTGATCTCTGACCGCGACATTCGTGCCGAACTAGACACCCAACGGATCGTCCTCGAACCGTACGATCCCGCGATGGTCCAGCCATCCTCGGTGGACGTGCGGATCGACCGGTTGTTCCGACTTTTCGACAACCATAAGTACGCGCACATCGACCCCGCCGAAGAGCAGCCCGAGCTGACGCGGCTTGTGGAGGTGGAGAGCGGTGAGCCGTTCATCCTGCACCCCGGCGAGTTTGTCCTTGGTTCCACCTACGAGGCCGTCACGTTGCCGGACGACATTGCTGCGCGGTTGGAAGGTAAGTCGTCCCTGGGCCGTCTGGGCCTGCTGACGCACTCCACGGCCGGGTTCATTGATCCGGGGTTTTCCGGCCACGTCACGCTGGAGCTGTCCAACATGGCCACGCTGCCCATCAAGCTCTGGCCCGGCATGAAGATCGGCCAGCTGTGCTTCTTCCGGCTGACCTCTGCTGCTGAGTTCCCGTACGGTTCCGGCGAATACGGCAACCGCTACCAGGGCCAGCGCGGGCCGACAGCCAGCCGCAGCCACCTGAACTTCCACCGCACGAAGGTCTGAGCCTTTTCCATCGAGGGGTGAGGTCTCGGCTCTAACCGTCCGTCTTGGCGCCGAGATCTAACCTCTCGGTGCGGCAGCTTGGGAACCACTACTCCTCCACTCTGTGGATAACCGGGTTGGGGCAGCCCGGCTGTGCCAACAATAGGTCATGCGGCAGCCCTCACCTCTTCCGGACCACTTCGCTGGACGTTCCTTGACCCTTCATGAGCAGGTCCACGCCGGCGTCCCCGCTGCGCGTGCATGGCGGCGTGATCTCCGCGTGGCAAGCCGCGGAGTACGGGTTCCCTGGGGTGCGTCGCAGCCTCTTCACCACACCTGCGCATTGCTGGCCACACTCTCTCCCGGTCTCGTCTGCTGTCTGGCCACCGCGGCGCTGCTGTGGGGCTGCCCGCTGCCATTGGCACTTCAGAACGAGCTGAAAATCCACTTGGCGAAGATCGGCGGAGGCGCCCGGCCGGTGCGCAAGGGGGTATCCGGTCACCGGCTGGGCCTTCGCAGCCAGGATATGGGGGAACTCGACGGCGTCCCGGTCACCTGCCCTGCGCGGACGTGGCTGGACTTGGCCGCGGTCCTGGACTTGGAGGATTTGGTGGCGGCGGACTACTTCATCTGCAGCCAATCGAGGAGCTTCGGGCCTAAGAAGGACGCGCTGTGTTCACTCGGGGACCTTCTTGAGCAGGTCCACTCCACCCCGGGCGCCCGCGGTTTCCGGAAAGCCAGGCAGGCTCTGGAACTGTGCCGGGTCGGGGCCGATTCCGCGCCGGAGACCCGGCTGCGGCTGGCCATCGGAAGGCTCGGACTGCCGGAACCCGCGCTGAGGTACGTGGTGCAGGACGCTACTGGGTGGGAACTTGCCTGGCCAGACGTGGCGTTTCCGGACTTCAAGGTGGCCGTTAATTACGATGGCCGGCATCACTTGGAAGAACGCAGCGTGAGTCAGACATCCGGCGGGACGAGTCCATCGCGGCCATCGGCTGGGCATCGGTGACTGTCACAGCCGGGCATGTACGCCAGTGGGGCTTCGACGGGTGCGCCCACCGGGTACTGGACTCCCTTGCTCGGGCGGGATGGCGGATCGAGGGGTGAGGTCTCGGCGCCAACGGTCCGTTATAGCGCCGGGATCTCACGTCTCGGTGCGGGGAGTGTGGTGGCCTACGCCTTCGCGGCCAACCGGACAGGCCCGCCGAACGCCTTGAGCACCGGTTCCACATAGCGCGCGGCCAGCGGCCCGAGGACGGCCATGATCAGCACGTAGGCGGTTGCCAGGGCGGCGAGATCGTCCGGGACCACGCCCGACGCCACGGCCAGGCCGGCGATAACGATGGAGAACTCGCCGCGGGCTATCAGGGCGGCGCCTGCACGGAAGCGGCCCGGGCGTGCAATTCCGGCCCGCTTGGCAGCCCAGATGCCCGTGAGCATCTTGGTAGTGGCAGTGATGGCCGCCAGGATCAGAGCCCAGCCGAGTACCGGCGGGATGGTCGACGGGTCTGTGTTGAGCCCGAAGGCCACAAAGAAGATGGCCGCAAAGAGATCCCGCAGCGGTTCCAGGATCCGGGTGGCGCTGTGGGCGGTAGCCCCCGAGATCGCGATGCCCAACATAAACGCGCCCACTGCGGCCGAAACCTGCAGGGCGGACGCGACGCCGGCCACCAGCAGTGCGGCACCGAGCAGGTTGAGCAGGAATACTTCGGAGTTTTCGCTGTGCACCGCTTTTGATACACGGTGGCCGTGCCGCAGCGCCACCATTAAGACGACGGTGACCACCGCCAGCGAGATTGCTACCGTGGTGAGCCCGCCCAGGAAGCTCACACCCGCGAGGGTGGCGGTGAGGATGGGCAGGTACACAGCCATGGCCAGGTCCTCGAACACCAGGATGGACAGCACCACGGGGGTCTCGCGGTTACCGATCCGGCCCAGGTCCGTGATGACCTTGGCAGCGATCCCTGAGGACGATATGTACGTGACGCCGCCCATAACCATGGCGCCCACCGCTCCCCAGCCGAGCAGGAGCGCCAGTGCCGCGCCGGGGATGAAATTCAGCACCAGGTCAAGAACACCGGCCTGCCAGGACCTGCGCAGACCGGTGAAAAGCTCGGCAGCCGTATATTCCAAACCGAGCATAAGCAGCAGCAGGATCACGCCGATTTCGCCGGAGAGATGTGCGAATTCCTGCATACCTTCAAGCTTGACCACGCCGCCTGCGCCGAAGGCGAGTCCGCCAACGAGGTAGAGCGGTATGGGTGACATTCCGATCCGTCCGGCCAGCCTGGCCAGGAGGCCGAGACAGAACACAACGGCCCCCAGTTCAATGAGGGTCAGGGCCAGCGGGTCCATGACGCTCAGCCGTTGCGCAGGATATCGGCCGCCGAATCGAGGCCTTCTTGCGTTCCAACTGCAACGAGGAGGTCACCAGAGTGAAGTACGACGTCGGGTCCCGGCGACGGGAGCACTTCGCCTTCACGCATGATCGCCACGATCGAGACTCCGCAGCGGGTGCGGATGCAGGCCTTCCCCATGGGCTGGTTCTGGAACGGGGATTCCGGGGCGATGGAGAACTGCCGGGTCACGATGCCCGGGATCTCCCGGTGCTCTTCAGTCAGCTTCATGGCAAGGTGCTGCCCGCCCAGGAGGTTACCCAGGGTGGCGGCCTCATCGCCGGTCAGGGGAATCGACGCCTGGCAGGTGTCGGGATCGTCCCAAGTGGAAACGATGAGTTCCATCGTGCCCTCGCGCAGCTCCACGACGCCGATGCGGCGGCCGGAAGTCGTCATGAAGTCCTTCCGCCGGCCCAGGCCGGGGAGGTCAGTCTCGTCCACGTTCATACCACCAGCCTAGTCTTTGCAGGCCGGTTTCGGGCGGGGGTGCCGAAGACGGCGCGAGCGGGCAGCAGATGACGTCAGACCCCGGATTTGAGGTCATCTGCTGCCCGTTCGCGCTTCAAGGGGGTGGGGCTTAAGTGTCCGTTCGCGCTAGGAGGCTGGAACGACGGCGATGGCGGTCTTGTCCGGCGACTTTACCGGGAGCAGGACCAGCAGGCCGGCGAGCAGCACCACCATGATGCCCAGGATTCCCCAGCGCTGGGCCTCGCCGGGCGCAACCAGGGGAGTGGCCAGCGTGATGCACAGGGTGAACAGCGCCGGAGCGAGGAAGCTGACGGCACGCCCGGTGGTGGCGTAAAGGCCGAACAGCTCGCCGGATTCGCCGTGGGGTGCCAGCCGGGCCAGGTATGCCCGCGACGAGGACTGGGCAGGCCCCACAAACAGGCACAGGAACAGCCCGAAGACCCAGAAGGTGGTACTGCCGGCCCACGCCGTGCCAAAGAAGATGTAGTTTTCGTTGCCGAGGACCAGGATCATGGTCCCGGCGACCAGCAGCCCCACCAGGGAACCCATGATCACGGCCTTGGGCCCTACACGATCGTCCAGGAACCCGCCGATGATGGCGCCCACGGCCGCCACCACATTGCCGAAGATGGCAAAGAAGATGACCTGGGACAATTCGAAGCCAAACGTGCCGGCCGCGATGATCCCGCCGAAGGTGAACACGGCCGCGAGGCCGTCCCGGAACACTGCGCTGGCCAGGAGGAAGTAAATGGTGTGCGGGCTGGTGGCGTAGATTGCCTTGATCCGGCGGATCAGCAGGCGGTAGGAGGCCAGGACGCCCAACGGTTGGGCCCGCTCCGGCCGCGGCAGCTCCGGGACAGCAAACAGCACCGGCAGGGCAAAGATGAAGAACCACAGGGCGGAGAACACGGCCACCAGCCGGATGTTCAGGCTGTCCTCGGTGGAGGCGCCGAACCAGTCGAAGCTCGGTTGCACAAACAGCTGCAGCACAATCAGCAGGGCCACAATGCCGCCCAGGTAGCCCATGCCCCAGCCGAACCCGCTGACCTTGCCGATGTTCTTCGGCGTGGAGATCTGGGCCAGCATGGCGTTGTAGTTGACCCCGGCGAACTCAAAGAACACATTCCCCAGCGCGATCAGGGAAACGCCCAGCAGCAGGAACTCCGGCCGCGGGAACACAAAGAAGCACAGGCCCGTCAGGATGGCGACGGCGGCCGTGTTGACCCCCAGCCACAGCTTGCGGCGCCCGCCGTTGTCCGAGCGCTGCCCGGTCACCGGAGCGAGCAGCGCGATGGCGATCCCCGCAACGGCCAGCGCACCGCCAAGAACGGCCGAAGCCTGATCTTTGCCGCCGAAGGCATTGGAGGTGAGGTAGACGGTGAAAACGAAGGTGGTCATGATCGCGTTGAAGGCCGCAGATCCCCAGTCCCAGGCGGCCCAGGCGAGGACTCGGCCCTTGCCGGTGGCCTGGGTTCCGGACGCGAGTTCCGATGACGGCTGCATGGCCTCAGGAGCGCTTGCGGTGTTCATAGGCTGAATCGTATCCGCCCCTGGCGAACATCGCGGAGATGGTACGCCGGACACCGGCGAAATTCCAGGGACCCACGGTCCGGTGCGGGAAAAGTGTCAGTGGTGCCTTGATAAACTGTGGCCACCGAACCTGACGAATGACCGCCTGCCCTGACTTTTGACAATCGAATCCCTGACGTTGCGGAGCTACCAGTGATCACAGTCCTTGCCGTGCACTTTGCGGTGGCTGCCGTGGCGCCGTTTCTCTTCAGGGCATGGGGCCGCAACGCTTTTTATGCGCTGGCCGCTGTTCCTGCCGTTTCGTTTGGCTGGCTGCTGTTCCAGCACGGCGCCGTGTACTCGGACGTCGGCGCGGTCTCGGAAGTCTTCCCGTGGATCCCCGGGCTGGATCTTGAATTCGCCTTCCGGCTCGATCCCCTTGCCTGGGTGATGTCGCTCCTTATCCTGGGCATCGGCGCCTTGGTGCTCGTCTATTGCGCGCGGTACTTCAGCCTCAAGGACCAGGACCTCGGAGGCTTCGGCGCCCAGTTCCTCGCCTTCGCGGGAGTGATGTTCGGCTTGGTGATCGCTGACGATCTTCTTCTGATGTTCATTTTCTGGGAACTCACCACCATCCTGTCCTACCTGCTGATCGGCTTCGCCCGCACCAGGCTGGCGGCCCGCCGTTCTGCGCTGCAAGCTTTGATGGTCACCACAGCGGGCGGGCTGGCCATGCTGGTGGGCCTGATTATGCTGGGCCACAGTGCCGGCACGTACCGGATTTCGGCGATCCTGGCGCAGGCTCCCACCCTGATCAGCGGACCTTCCGGAGGAATCGTGGCCGCCGCCGTCGTACTTATCCTGGCGGGCGCCATCAGCAAGTCCGCGCTGGTTCCCTTCCACTTCTGGCTTCCGGGAGCCATGGCGGCCCCCACCCCGGTGAGCGCGTACCTCCACGCCGCGGCGATGGTGAAGGCCGGGATCTACCTGGTGGCGCGGCTGGCCCCGGGATTTTCCGACACCGCCTACTGGCAGTCCATTGTGCTGGGCCTGGGCCTGGCCACCATGCTGGTTGGCGGCTACCGGGCGCTCCGGCAGACCGACATCAAGCTCATCCTGGCCTACGGCACGGTCAGCCAGCTGGGTTTCCTGACCATGGTTGTGGGGCTGGGCACGCCGGACGCGGCCCTCGCCGGCCTCGCGATGCTCCTCGCCCACGGATTGTTCAAGGCCACCCTGTTCCTGGTGGTGGGCATCATCGACCACCAGGCCGGTACCCGCGATGTGCGCCAGCTTTCCGGCGTGTTCCGGCAGTCCCGGGCGCTCGGAATTGTGGCCGGCATCGGTGCCGCCTCGATGGCCGGCGTCCCGCTGCTCGCCGGATTTGTGGCCAAGGAATCAGTCCTTGAAGCCTTTGTCCACCACGCTTCCGGCGGCGAGGCCTGGAGCATGGTGGTGCTCGTGGGCATCGTCCTCGGGTCCGTTCTCACGTTCGCCTACAGCGCACGCTTTCTGTGGGGAGCGTTCGCGGTGAAGCCCGGGATTGAGCGGACAATGTTCAAGGCGGTCAAGCCTTCCTTCCTGGCGGCCCCGGCCGTCCTCAGCGTCCTCAGCATCGTCTACGGCCTCTGGCCGGCGTCGGTGGACGCCTGGGTCCAGCCCTACGCCGCGCTGTTCGCCTCCACCGCGTCCGGCGCCGGCACACCGGCCGAGCAGGCCGGCCACCTTGCGCTGTGGCACGGTTTCACCCCCGCCCTGGGACTAACCGCCCTCACGTTTGCCCTGGGCCTGGCGATGTACTTCGGACGGAACCTGGTGGCCCGCGCGCAGTCCCGCGTTCCCGGCTGGATCGACGGCGACCGCATGTACCAGCTCACCATCGGCGCCCTGGACGACACTGCGGTCTGGATTACGGGCCGCACGCAGCGTGGTTCCCTGTACTTCTACCTCGCCGTGATCCTCACGATGGCGTTTGCGCTGCCGCTGACCGCCATGGTGCTGGCGGGCAAGCCGCTTCCGGACAACCTGTACTTCATCGATCCCTACTCGCCGCTGCAGCCCGTGGTCGGGGCGGGAATTGTGATCGGCGCGCTGGCCGCGGTCAAGGCCAACAAACGGTTCCTCGCTGTGCTGATGGTGTCCGTCACCGGATACGGGATCGCCCTGATGTTCGCGCTCCAGGGCGCGCCGGACCTGGCCCTCACGCAGATGCTTGTGGAAACCATCATCCTGGTGGCCTTTGTCCTGGCCATGCGCAGCCTGCCCGCGGAACTCCGCGACCGGACCGGCGGCAAGTACCGGGTGATCCGCGTGATCATCGGGGCGGCGTTCGGCGTCACCATGGTCTTCGCCGCCATCCACGCCATGGGCGCCCGGGTGGCCGTCCCAGTGTCCCTGGAATTCCCGCGTCTTGCCTATGAAGGCGGCGGCGGGCTGAACATCGTCAACGTGACCCTGGTGGACATCCGCGCCTGGGACACTTTCGGTGAAATATCCGTCCTTGCCCTGGCCGCCACAGGTGTTGCCAGCCTCATCTTCGTCCGCGGCCGCGGCGACCGGACCAGGGTCTCTGAAACTATTGCCGAGGGCAGCGTCGGCCGCCAGGTCGCTGTGGATCCCGGGTCGCGGGAAGCCGCGGCCCTGGCCATCAGCCGCAAATTCGCCGCCTCCGCCCGGGACGCCTGGATCGTGGCGGGGCGCACGCTGGCACCGGAACGGCGTTCCATCATCTTTGAAGTGGTCACGCGGCTGATCTTCCACTCCCTGATCATCTTCTCGCTCTACCTCCTCCTGGCCGGCCATAACCTGCCCGGCGGCGGCTTCGCCGGCGGCCTGACTGCCGGACTTGCCCTGGCCATCCGCTACCTGGCCGGCGGCCGGTTCGAACTGCGCGAGGCCACGCCCGTCGGCGCCGGAACGCTGCTGGGGATCGGGCTCGCCACTGCGGCGGCGTCCGGTGTGGTGCCGCTGCTGCTGGGCGGCCAGGTATTCCAGACCGCCATCATCGAACTCTGGCTTCCGGTGTTCGGGGACATCAAGTTCGTCACATCCACCATCTTCGACATCGGCGTCTACATCGTGGTGATCGGCCTGGTGCTGGACGTCCTGCGCAGCCTGGGCTCCGAGATCGACGAACACTTTGAAGAGCAAAGAACTGCGCCTGCCGAGGACGCGCCAGCGGACGACGCTCCTGCCGCTACCGAGGTGCAGGCCGACGTGCACGCCGAGGAACCCGTGGGTGTCCCCGCCGAAACCACCGCGAGGGGCCAAGGATGAGCGTCAACCTGACCCTGCTGACCGTGATGGGTGCCCTGTATGCGTGCGGCATCTACCTGATCCTGGAACGCAGCCTCACCCGGGTGCTGCTCGGGCTGATGCTGCTGGCCAACGCCACCAACCTGCTGATCCTGGCCACCGGCGGCTATGCCGGCCTGGCGCCCCTGTACAACAAGGCCACCGGCGCGCATGAGTACGCGGACCCGCTGCCGCAGGCCCTGATCCTCACGTCGATCGTGATCTCCTTCGCCGTGACGGCCTTTATGCTCGGCATCATCTACCGCACGTGGGTCCTGGCCCGCCAGGACGAGATCCAGGACGACATCGAGGACCTCCGCGTCGCCGAGACGCCCCGCTTCGACGCCGAGGACGACACCCCGATCCCGGCCGAAACTTCCGAGTTTCCCCTAACCATGCTGGGCGGCGACGGGAGCACGGTCTCAGATCACCCCACGGCGGCGGACGGCCCGGATGAGGCCGGTTCCGTCACCGCCGGTGCCAAGGAGATTTCTGCCCGGGACGCCGCCGCCGAAGAGCAACCCGGCTCGCAGAACGTAACCCCTGGTCCCGAAGGAGGTGTGAAGTGAACATGGCAAGCTTTGCCCCGCTCGCCGTCGTACTTCCCATCCTCGGTGCCGCCCTGGCCTTCCTGCTGATCCGGCACTCCCGCGCGCAGCGCGCGGTGAGCATCGGCGTGCTGTCCCTGACGCTCCTGCTGGAGTGCCTGCTGCTGGCGTCGGTGTGGGACGGCGGAACGGCTGCCGTGAACATCGGTGGCTGGCTGCCGCCGTGGGGCATCACGATGGTGGTGGACCAGTTCTCGTCCCTCATGCTCGTGGTGTCGTCGGCCATTAGCCTCGCTGTGTTGGTCTACGCCACCGGGCAGGGAATGGCCGACGGCGACCGGGACGCCCCGGTGTCGATCTTCCACCCCACCTACCTCATCCTTGTGGCCGGAGTGTCCAACGCGTTCCTGTCCGGGGATCTTTTCAACCTCTATGTCGGCTTCGAAATCCTGCTGACGGCAAGCTATGTCCTGATGACCCTGGGTGGGACCGGCCCCCGCATCCGCGCCGGCGTCACCTACGTGGTGGTGTCCGTGGTGTCCTCGGTGCTGTTCCTGATCTCCATCGCCATGGTTTACGGGGCCACCGGCACCGTGAACATGGCCGATCTCGCCGTCAAGCTCGCGGACCTGGACGAAGGAACCCGCACCCTGCTCCATGTCATGCTCCTGGTGGCCTTCGGCATCAAGGCGGCCGTTTTTCCGTTGTCCTTCTGGCTGCCGGACTCCTATCCCACCGCCCCTGCGCCGGTCACGGCCGTGTTCGCGGGCCTGCTGACCAAGGTGGGCGTCTATGCGATGGTGCGTACCGAAACCCTGCTGTTTCCCGGTGACAGCCTGGACACGCCGCTGATGGTGGCGGCGCTGCTGACCATGGTGGTGGGAATCCTGGGCGCCCTGGCCCAGAGCGACATCAAGCGTCTGCTGTCCTTCACCTTGGTCAGCCACATCGGATACATGGTGTTCGGCCTGGCCATGTCTTCGGTGGCCGGACTGGGTGCCGCCGTGTTCTACGTGGCCCACCACATCACCATCCAAACAAGCTTGTTCCTGGTCACCGGGCTGATTGAACGCCGTGGCGGCAGTTCATCCGTGGACCGGCTGGCGGGCCTCGCCAAGCTGTCACCCATCCTGGCCCTGCTGTTCTTTATCCCCGCCATGAACCTTGCCGGGATCCCGCCGTTCTCCGGTTTCCTGGGGAAAGTGGGGCTCATCCAGGCGGGCATCGAACTGGGCACACCCCTGGCCTACGCCCTGGTGATCGGCGGTGTGGTCACCAGCCTCCTGACCCTGCTGGCCGTCGCGCGCGTCTGGAACCGCGCCTTCTGGCGCAAGCCCTCGGACGCCGAGCACCCGGACCCCGTCCTGCTGGCCGAGCCGGAGGATTCGGACACCGGCAGCCGGGCCGGCCGCAAGAACATCACGCTGCTGCCCCGCACCATGGTGGGCTCAACCCTGGGCCTGGTGGTCCTGGGCGTCTCGCTCACTGTTTTCGCGGGCCCGCTGTTCACAGTCTCGGACCAGGCCGCCCACGAAATGCTGGACCGGTCCGCCTACATCCAGGCCGTGCTGGGCGAGGACACGGACGTTCCCCCGCTGGCCCTGAAAAACGGTGGGGGCAAATGAGCCGCCGCCGGATTTCCCTCCGCCAGGAACTGCCCCTGCTGGTATGGCTGGTGCTTGTCTGGGGCGCCCTGTGGCAGGACTTCAGCCCCGGCAACCTGCTCTTCGGCGCGTTGCTGGCGGTGCTCGTGGCCCGGATATTCTATCTGCCGCCGGTGGAACTCAGCGGCCGGTTCAACATTCTTTATGCAGTGCCATTTGCCCTGCGTTTCCTGGGCAGGGTGGCGGCAGCCAGCGTCGAGGTCATGTACCTGGCGGCGGTCCGCGGCCCGCGGGTCATCAACGCCGTCGTCGCTGTTCCGTTGCGGAGCCACCAGGACCTGATGGTCACCGCCACCGGGCACGTGATCTCGCTGATCCCGGGCTCCCTGGTGGTGGAAGTGGACCGGTCAACGTCCACCCTCTACCTCCACGCGCTCAACGTCAGCAGCCCGGAAGAAGTGGAAAGCCTGCGCAAGGAAGTCCGCTCCATCGAAGCGGGCCTGATCAGGATCATGGGCACCCGCGAAGAACTCGAAGCAATCCGGCAGGAGGCCGCAGCATGATGCAGACCGTCCTGGCTGTCACGGCAGTCATTCTTTCGCTGGCGGCGGCAGGAGCCATCATCAGGATCTCCCGCGGCCCGTCGCTGCTGGACCGGGTGCTGGCCTCCGACGTCCTGCTCGCAATCCTCGGCGCTGCCCTGTGCATCGACATGGCCGTTAACCGGCACCTGAACAACCTGATGCTGCTGGTGGCGCTGTCCGTGGTTGGCTTCATCGGTTCGGTGACCGTTGCGCGCTTCGTGGCCGACCGGCGGGAGCAAGCCAATGAATCCTGAGGCCAGCGTGGTTGACAATGTCATCGACACCGTCTCGGCGGTGTTCCTGGTGGTGGGTGCCCTTATGTCGCTCGCCGCCGCTGTGGGCCTGCTCCGCTTCCCGGATCTGCTGAGCCGCATGCACGCGGCCACCAAGCCCCAGGTGCTGGGTCTGTTCCTGCTCCTGGCGGCGATCGGCCTGCAGCTGCGCAGCTGGTGGGTGTGGCCGGTGGTGCTGGTGGCCTGGATTTTCCAGCTGCTGACGGTGCCGATTTCCGCCCATATGGTGGGCCGCGCCGGGTACCGCACCAAACACCTGCACCGCGAGCTGCTCAGCTCCGATGAACTCGAGGCCGTGGTTCAGAAGGCGGCCCAGTCGGCCCGGGATGAGTCGTCCAGGGATGAAGCGTCTGACGGCGGCCGGCGGGACTGAGCGTCACGCGCAGCCCCCAGCGTCCCTTGTGAGTTCACCTTCCAGATACTGCGGGCATCTCGGCCGGTTTGAACCGATTAGCTGGACGGTGAAACTCAGGGGATGGTGATGCGGTCAGACGATGTCCTGGGACTTGGCGAAGCGGGTGATGGCCCGCTGCGTGCCGCGGTTGGCGAGCACCTGGATGATAGTGCTGACCGAGGCCGAGATGAGCGCGAACGTCAGCGCCGAGCGAAGGCTCGTGGGGGTGTCTTCATCCCTGCCGGTCGGGGGCTTCCGGCCGGTGGACTTTTCCCATACGGTATTGACCATCTTGGTGCCGACGAATCCGGCGCCGAGGCTGATTGCAGTGCCGAGCAGCTTGATGAACAGGTTCATTCGTTGAACTCCTTTTGAGCGGATCCGGGATTGTCTTTAGCCTAACCCGCATGCATGGACTCCAGAATCTCCCGCAGGGCCTCCACCACGAGATCATGGTCCTGTTGCTGGGGCAGGCCCGAGACCGTTACCGTGGCCACTGCACCCACACCGGTGACGTAGACCGGGAAGCAGCCGCCGTGCGGGGCATAGGTGGACTCGTCGAACCAGCCGTGGTCCTCGATCCGGCCGCCGTGCAGCCTGCCGCGGAGGCCCACCAGCAGCGACGGGATCTCATACCTGGCGGCGGTGCGCTGCTTGGCCCGGACCCAGTGCTCGTTGTCCGGGGTGGCGCCGTCCAAGGCCACGTGGAACAGGACCTGGTCACCCTTGGTGATGTCGATCGCGATGGGCAGCTTCCGGCTCTTGCCCAGCTCCACCAGGAGCAGCCCGAGGTTGAGGGAGTCGTCCTTGCTGAAATGCGGAAACTGCAGCTCGTTGATCTCGGCTTCGACCCGGGCAATCAGGGCCTCAAGCAGCCCCGCCGGCTGGGGCACTGTCGAATCGGGATTGAACGCAGTCACAGTCGGGTTGTTGGCAGTCATGGCCCACAATCTACCCCGCCCGCGGTGTAAACTGGAGCACGCCCATCAGGGCAGATTTATTACGACAGGGGAGCGCCGCCGTCGGACATCACTGGCATTGCCAGGGAACCGCAGGTGGGCGCTGAGAGTGCGGACAGCCGCAGACCCTCGAACCTGATCCGGTTAGTACCGGCGCAAGGGAGTCGAGTTCTCGAAGTGTCCGGAAACGGCGGCAGCGCCGCACGCCGGGGCACTTTCCCCTCCTGTTCCTCAGGAGGACCAAAATGACAACTGCAGCAATCAAAAAGACCGGCAATACCTGGCGTGTTGTGGACATCGTGGTGGCGGCGCTCATCGCCATCACCGGCGGCGTGATCTTCTGGGCCTGGTCCCAGGGCGCCGGCATCGTCTCCGCCCCCATGAACGCCGTTTACCCCCCGCTGACCGGCCTGATCGCCGGTGGCTGGATGATCCCGGCAGTGCTGGGCATGCTCATCATCCGCAAACCCGGCGCGGCGCTCTTCTGCGAAGCGGTGGCCGCCACCGGCGAACTCATCATGGGCTCGCAGTACGGCGCCACCGTGCTGATCTCCGGACTCCTCCAGGGCCTGGGCGCCGAACTGGTGTTCTTCCTGCTGGTGTACGGCAACTTCCGGTTCAAGTCCTTCCTGCACCAGAAGTACAACCTCATCGCCGCGCTGCTGGCCGGTGCCGGCGCGGGCCTGTTCTGCGGCCTCAATGACTCGTTCCTGCCGTGGGGCTGGAACATCGCCTACGAGCCCGCCGACAAGCTCGCGTACATCGCGTTCTGCACCATCTCCGGCGCGGTGATTGCGGGCGCGCTGTCCTGGATCGCCACCCGCGGCCTGGCCAGGACCGGCGTGCTGAGCTCGTTCGCATCCCGGAAGGCAGCTTCGGAGCCCGTCTTCAACTGATGACCGCTTCCGACGCCGGCGCTTCCGGAGTACGCCCCGCCGCGGTGTCCGCCCGTGGCTGGGGCTGGCGGCATGCCGGACGTTCCGCCCCCGCCGTCCGGGGGCTCGACCTCGACATCGCTCCCGGCGAGCGGGTGCTGCTGCTGGGCCCATCGGGCGCGGGCAAGTCAACGCTGCTGCATGCGCTCGCAGGAGTGCTGGGGGATGAAGGGGACGACGCCGACGAAACCGGTTCGCTGCTGATCGACGGTGTGGTGCCGCGCGGGCAGCGCGGCCGCTCGGGACTGATGCAGCAGGATCCGGAAACGCAGGTGGTTCTTTCGCGCCTGGGCGACGACGTCGCCTTCGGCGCCGAGAACCTCGCCGTTCCGCGGGACGAGATCTGGCGCCGCGTCCATGAAGCGCTCGACGACGTCGGGCTGCGAAGTGCCGGGGGCGGCGGTTTGAACGCCGGCGCCGGCGCCGGTTTGAACGCCGGCGGGCTCCCGCTGGACCACGCGACGTCGGCCCTGTCCGGCGGGCAGAAGCAACGCCTGGCGCTGGCCGGGATCCTCGCGATGAGGCCCGGGCTGATCCTGCTGGATGAGCCCACCGCGAACCTGGATCCCGCCGGTGTGCTGGAAGTCCGGGACGCCGTGGGCCGCTGCCTGGACAAAACCGGCGCCACGCTCGTTGTGGTGGAACACCGTGTGTCCGTCTGGAAGGACCTGGTGGACCGGATTGTGGTGCTGCAGCCGGGCTCGGCAGCGGGTTCCGCTGCTTCCCCCGCTACGTCCGCAGTCCTGCTGGACGGGCCGCCGGACCAGGTGCTTGCGGAGGCGCGGGACATGCTGATCGGCGCGGGTGTCTGGGTGCCGGGCTATGTTCCGGCAACCCGCCGCCGCGTGTCCGCAGGCTCAGGTGACCTGCTGCTGGCGGCCGAGGACCTTGCCGTCTCCCGCGAGCGTCCGCGGCGCCGCGGCTTCCGGACGATCCCGCCCGTACCGGTGCAGCAGGGCATCACGGCCCTGGTCCGTTCCGGCCAGGCACTCACCGTCACGGGGCCCAACGGCGCCGGAAAGTCAACGTTTGCGCTGACTCTCGCCGGACTTCTTGCGCCGGTGGCGGGAAAGGTGTCGGCCGCCGTCGAGCTTTCCGAGGGGGCCGGGATCGATCCCTTCAAATGGAAAGCCAACCAGCTGATTTCCCGCATCGGAACCGTCTTCCAGGAGCCTGAGCACCAGTTTGTCACCGGCCGTGTGCTGGACGAGCTGATGTTCGGTCCGCGGCATCTGGGACATGGCGAGGAACGGGTTGATGAGCTGCTGGAACGGCTGCGCCTGACGCACCTGGTGGACGCCAATCCGTACACGCTGTCCGGTGGCGAAAAGCGGCGCCTGTCGGTGGCCACCGTCCTCGCGGCCCACCCTCGTGTGCTGGTGCTCGACGAGCCGACGTTCGGCCAGGATGCCAACACCTGGGCCGAGCTCGCATCGTTCCTCTCGGAACTGCTCGACGCCGGGACCTCAGTGGTTTCCGTGACCCACGACCAGGAATTCAGCGCCGTCCTGGGCGGGGCCGAACTGCGGCTGGGCCCGGCCTCGCGCGGCGGCGCCCGCCAGGAAGCAGGTGCGGCATGAGGGATGCCCTGACCCTCCGCAACAACCACGGGCTGCTGACGCGCGCCAACCCGCTGGCCAAGTTCGCCGTCGTCTTCCTCATCACCCTGGTGCTGGCGCTCTCCATCGACTGGGTGTCTGCCTCGGTGGCGCTTGCGGCGGAACTGGCGCTCTTTCCGTTGGCTGGCCTCACGCTGCGCCTCTTGTGGCAGCGCGGCTGGCCGCTCATCCTCGCGGCAGCCCTGGGCGGCTGGAGCACGGCGATCGTCGCGGCGGACAGCGGCGCTGTGCTGCTCGACGTCGGGATCTGGTCCATCAGCGAGGGTTCCCTGCAGCTGGGAATCGGTTTTATGCTGCGCGGGCTCGCGATTGCCCTGCCGGCGATCCTGCTCATGACCTGCACAGATCCCACCGACCTCGCCGATGCGCTGGCCCAGAAGGCCCGGCTGCCGCACCGTTTTGTCCTTGGCACGCTGGCAGCGATGCGGCTCGTGGGACTTATGGCCGAGGAGTGGCAGACCATCGGCATGGCGCGGCGGGCCCGCGGAGTCGGCTCGCAGGGCAGCCCGCTGCAACGGCTGCGGGCCACCCTCGGGCAGAGCTTCGGGCTCCTGGTCCAGGCCATCCGCCGGGCGTCCCGGCTGGCCATCACCATGGAAGCGCGCGGTTTTGGCGCGGGGCATAGGACGTGGGCGCGGGAATCCACGTATTCGCGGCTGGATGCCTGGGTGCTGGCGGGCGGCGTGCTGATCGCAGCGGCTGCTGTGGTTTCCGCGGCTGTAATGGGGACCTGGAACTTCGTCTGGCGTTAGTCCGGGCGGGCCATGCTTCTGGATTCTGGCTACGCCGCGCTGTGCTTGCTAAATGCACGAGTGGTCGTAGTCGAAGCCCCTGGAGACGAACTGGGTCAGGGTGACTGTGCCGCCGGGGGTTAGCGGCGCATTCGAGCAGTTGGCCGTGGCTCCGAAGGCCGTGCGGGCGCCTGCCAGCCAGCTGGGCAGGGCATAAAGGTTGCTGGAGTTGCTGACGGTGCCCACGATCTGTCCCCATTGATAGGCTGAGGAGTAGATGCCGACGTCGGCGCCGATGCTGTGAAATAAGTCGGTCATACCTTCCAGGACGGCACGGTTGGCACTCTTGTCGAGGGACCAGCTGTTGCCTGTTTCAACATCGAGCCACCACAGGTAGTCCGAGGGGCTGCTGATGCCGCGGATGTAGGCGTCGTCGTAGGCCTTGGCGTAGCCGTACATGTATGCGCACGCCGGGGCAACGTCCTTGTCCTTGCAGGTGCCGTAGGGGTTGGATACAGCTTGGGCTGCGGGGTAGTTGTTACTGGTGGGCCACCAGGAGCCAGCGTGCCCCGGGTTGGCGGTGTTGACGTAAAGGGCCACGGACGGCTGGTCGGTCGGGTTCACCGTGATGGCTTTGGCCCAGCGGAGCAGTTCGGCGAGGCAGGGGTTAGTGGTGCTGGCCAGGCCATTGTTGACGCCCACGATCCCGAAAGCTGAAGCGGCGGGAAGCGCCTTGTTGCACTGAGGCCACGAGACATCGTTACCCAGTGCTTGCTCGGCGCCCTCGCCCGGTGAAGGGGCGGCCACGGACGCCGGCGCCACGATAAGCCCGCAAAGGGCCATGAGCAGGCACAAGATGGCACACGCTAAAGCACGGGATGCTGTAGCCGCATTCCCATACATGGCAGGCCTCCTGCAGGGCATTCTTCCGTTATCGGGTGAACCCGATGTTTCAGTCTCCCGCCGAGCGAGTGGCTGGTCAAGGACGATCATCAAGGAGCTGCTATCTCATGAATCGGGTATTTGCTGGGATTTCAGGCGCCACTCCGATTCGCATCCCATAAAATAGCTCATTTGTGATATTTTTTTGTTATGACTCAGGAAACTGCCGAGCACATCGCCGCCACGCTCAAGGATGCCCGGACCGAGAAGGGCTGGACCCAAGGCCAGCTCGCCGCCGCGCTGGGAACCAGCCAAAGCGCCGTCGCCCGGATGGAACAGGGCAAGCAGAACCTCAGCCTCAAGATGATCCAGCGGCTCGAAACGATCTTCGACCGCAGCATCGTCAAAGTAGGCAAACCGCAGATGACGCACCTGCGGATCGAAGGCGGCCGCACCTTGTCCGGTGCGGTGGATGTCAACAGCAGTAAGAACGCCGGTGTGGCGCTGCTGTGCGCCAGCCTGATCAACCGCGGCACCACGGTCCTGCGCCGGCTCGCCCGGATCGAAGAGGTCAACCGGATCGTGGAGGTCCTGACCAGCATCGGCGTCGAATGCACGTGGCTCAACGACACCGACCTCCAGCTCCGCCGCCCCGCCGTCCTGGACCTTGAAGCCATGGATGTGGACGCGGCGCGCCGCACGCGCAGCGTGATCATGCTCCTGGGCCCGCTCCTGGACGAATCCGCGGAATACCGCTTGCCTTATGCCGGCGGTTGCGATCTAGGTACCCGCACCGTGGAGCCCCACATGCAGGCGTTGCGCCAGTTCGGGCTCTCCGTGGAAGCCACTGCCGGTTTCTACGCCGTGCAGGCTCCGCCGCCGGACACTCACGACCGGTCCTTTGTGTTGACCGAGCGCGGGGACACTGTCACCGAGAACGCGATCATGGCAGCGGCGCACCGCCGTGGCACCACCGTCATCCGCAACGCCAGCCCCAACTACATGGTCCAGGACCTCTGCTTCTACCTCGAGATGCTGGGCGTGAAGATCGACGGCGTGGGCACCACCACACTGAAGATCACCGGGCAGCCGCTCATCGACGTCGACATTGAGTATTTCCCGTCCGAGGACCCCATTGAGGCCATGAGCCTTATCACCGCCGGGATCGTCACCAACTCAGAGGTGACCATCCGCCGCGTGCCCATCGAGTTCATGGAGATCGAACTGGCCACGCTGGAGCAGATGGGCCAGCAGCTGGAGATTTCCGGCGAGTACGTGGCGCGCAACGGCCGCACCCGGCTGGTGGACGTGACCACCAAGCCGTCCGAGCTGCGGGCGCCGGAGGACAAGATCCACCCGATGCCGTTCCCGGGCCTGAACATCGACAACCTGCCGTTTTTCGCGGTCATCGCCGCCAACGCCGACGGCCAGACCATGATCCACGACTGGGTCTACGAGAACCGGGCCATCTACCTCACCGAACTCAACCGGCTCGGCGCCCAGGTGCAACTGCTGGACCCGCACCGGATCTACGTCAACGGCCCCACGAAGTGGCGGGCCGCCGAGGTGGGCTGCCCGCCGGCGCTCCGCCCCGCCGCCTGCCTTTTGCTGGCCATGCTCGCGGCGCGGGGTGTTTCGGAGCTGCGGAATATCTACGTGATCGAGCGCGGCTACGAAGACCTGGCGGAACGGCTCAACACCATCGGCGCCAAGGTGGAGTACTTCCAGGACTAACGCGAACGTACACTTGCGGCCCTCCGCCTGGCGCGAACTGGCAGATAACGACCCCCAGAGGCGGATTTGAGCGCTTTATCTGCCGGTTCGCGCTTCGTCATGATCGGCAGTAACCGGGTCAACCTGGCGGGCGTTGCAGCACAATATAAGAATGCGTACATTCGGCGTCGAGGAAGAGCTCCTGATCGTTGATCCGGACACGGGGGAGCCGCTTGCCCTCGCGGATGCGATGTTGGCTGGCCGCCGGATGGCAGCCGACGACGCCCCGGAACGTCCCTATGCGCTGGCAGCCAAGGAAAAAACCGCTCACGACGACTGGACTGGCCTGACTGCCGAGCTGAAGCTTGAGCAGATCGAGACCCAGACCCGTCCCTGCCTCGAGTACGCAGAACTGCTGCAGCAGATCCGGGCCGGCCGGCTGCTGGCGGACCAGGCGGCCATCAAGAACGGTGCCAGGGTCGCTGCGCTGGCCACTTCTCCGTTTGGCCTTGCGAGCCACACCACTCCGGACGCCCGCTATGCCCGGATGCTGGAACGCTTCGGCCTGACCGCGCAGGAGCAGCTGACCTGCGGCTTCCACGTCCACACGTTCATCGAATCCAAGGACGAGGGCGTGGCAGTGCTGGACAGGATCCGGGACAAGCTGGCAGTGCTCACGGCAGTGAGCGCAAATTCGCCGTTCTGGAACGGGATGCCCACAGGGTTCGAGAGCTACCGAACCCAGGCCTGGAACCGCTGGCCTATGTCCGGCCCTTCGGCCATTTTCAGCACGTACTCCGCATATCGGAGGGTGGTCACGCGTCTGCTGGACAGTGGCGTGCTGCTGGATGAAGGCATGATCTACTTTGACGCCCGACTGTCCCGGAACCACCCCACGGTTGAGGTCCGGGTGGCCGACGTTTGCCTCCGCGCCGAGGACGCTGCCCTGATCGCGGTGCTGGTGCGGGCCTTGGTCGAATCGGCCAGCCGTGAATGGCGCGACGGCGTGGAGCCGGCGCCGGTGCCCACGGTGCTGCTACGGATGGCGGCATGGCAGGCGAGCAGCAGTGGCCTGAACGGTGAGTTGCTGGATTTTGGCACGTTCAGGCCGGCGCCGGCCGTCGACGTGGTGCGATCCTTGGTGGACTATTTGGCTCCGGTCCTCGCCGAGCAGGACGAACTTTCCCTGGCCCGGCAGGGCATCGAGGACATCATTGCCCGCGGCACCGGCTCCACGGAACAGCGCAGGGTGCGGGACGCGGTGATGCAAGAATCGGCGCCCGACGACGGCGGGCTGGGGGCCGTGGTTGCCCACGCCGTGCGTGTCACGATGCGCGGCACCTCCGGGTTGCGTGAGGCGGACGAGGTCCCGGAGCTGCTGCGCGTGCGCCTGTCCTGAGTTCTCCCTGAAGCTTTGCGCGAACGGGCAGATATAGCCCTGTTCTTGCGCTGTGACGGGCCCACAGTGTCCGTTCGCGCCAAGAAACGACGACGTCATGCACCGACAGCCAGGCGCACACCCAGCGTGAGCATGACCGCAGCGACGAGTCCGTCCAGGATGCGCCACGAGGAGGGCCGCGCGAAGAACGGCCGGAGGACCCTGGCACCGAACCCGAGCGCACTGAACCAGGCGATGCTGGCGGCGATGGCTCCGCCCCCGAACCACCAACGCAAATCCTGTGCCTGCTGGTTGGCCACCGATCCGAGCAGCAGCACAGTGTCCAGGTAGACATGCGGGTTGAGCCACGTCAGGGCCAGTACCGTGCTGATGGCGGCGCCGAGGCCGACGGCGGGCTGCCGCCCCGACGCCGTTAGTGCTCCAGGACGAACCGCCCGGCGCGCCGCCATAACGCCGTAGCCCACCAGGAAGGCGGCGCCGGCAAACCGGACCACGTCTACGATCACGGGACTCGACTGGAGCAGCGCCCCCACTCCGGCGATGCCCGCAGCGATGAGCAGCGCATCGGAGACGCTGCAGACCAGGACGACGGCGGCCACATGCTCGCCGCGGATGCCCTGCCGGAGGACAAAAGCGTTCTGGCTGCCGATGGCCACGATGAGGGCGAGGCCCGTGCCGAAGCCCAGCGCGGCGGGGCCTAGAAATGCAGTCAGATCCATATCCTCCAACGTACGGGCGGACATAGGATTACTCCAGCTAAATATTATAAGCTCTATTAAGGAAAGCTAATGAAGATGTTCCAGTTCGAGCAGCTCCGGACCTTCGCGGCCGTCGTGGACGAGGGGACGCTCGAGGCGGCGGCCCGCAGCCTGTACGTCACGCCGTCGGCCATTTCCCAGCGGCTCAAGGCGATGGAGGACGCGGCCGGCCAGATCCTGTTGCAGCGCACCAACCCCGTCCGCCCCACCACCGCCGGAGAAGCCATCCTGCGGTTCGCCCGGCAGGTCCGGCTGCTCGAATGGGACGCCCAGCAGGAGCTCGGCGGGAGCCGGGACCGCCCGACGGCGCCCATCCCCTTGGTGGTGAACGCGGACTCACTCTCCACCTGGTTCATGCCTGCGCTGGCAAGTCTTCCGCCGGACCTCGGCGCGTGCTTCGAACTGCGCAGGGAGGATGAGCAGCATTCCACCCAGCTCCTGCGGACCGGATCGGTGATGGCCGCGGTAACCGCAACGCCGGAACCGGTCCAGGGCTGCAGCGTGGAACCACTGGGTTCCCTGCGGTACCGTGCGGTGGCAAGTCCCGGCTACCTCCGGCGCTGGTGGCCCGACGGGCCGGAACTTGTTGCAGGGAGCCAGGCCCCGGTGGTGGACTTTGACCGAAAGGATGACCTGCAGGACGGGTACTTCCGCACGATGACCGGCGCGGAACTGACCGCGCCGCGGCACTATGTGCCGTCGTCGGCCGAGTTCGCCCAGGCCATCCGGCTGGGACTGGGATGGGGGCTGCTGCCGGAGCAACAGTGCCTGGCAGACCTCCGCAGCGGCGCCCTCGTGGAGCTGGCCTCCGCGAGCCCCGTTGACGTGTCCTTGTACTGGCAGCGCTGGAAAATCGACTCCCCGGTGCTCAACCAGCTGACCGCCGCGGTCCGGGAGACGGCCTCCCGGCAGCTGCGCCAGCCACTCGCCTGAGCCGGCGTTTGCCTCACGCGTCATTCGCCTGGCCCGGCCCCGACAGGAGATGCGTCCGGCAACGCGGCATGCCATACTCAGGCCGTGACGTCGTTGTACTCATTCCGGGCCGAACTGTGGCGCTATCCCGACGAATCCGGCTGGCACTTCCTTACCCTCCCTGTCGAGGTCGCCGACGACCTCCGGGAAGAGGCCGCGGTGTTCCGGAGGGGCTTCGGCTCGGTCAAAGTCACGGCGGAAATCTCCGGCTACAGCTGGCAGACCTCGGTCTTCCCGGACAGCAAGAGCAGCTCCTACCTGCTGCCCGTCAAGAAGGCCGCCAGGGATGCGGCAGGCATCAGCGACGGGGATGACGTGGCAGTCCGGCTCGCCATGCACGGCGAAGGCGAAGCACGTACCGGGGAACAGACAAGCGGTACTGGCTGAACTCCACCGGGAACGACGCCGCCAGGATCTCTTCTTCTCCAAGCACCCCGCGGTGCACTGCCACGGAAGCCACCGGGAGGGCCGCCACCGTCCAGGCATCATCGCGCAGCAGCCCAATTCCCAGGTGCGCCAGGGCCCAGCCCACGTACATCGGGTTCCGCGAGTGCGCATAGGGCCCGGCGGTTAGCAACGCATCTGGCCGGGACAACCCGGTGTTCCGGGCAGCCAGCAACGCCCAGCTGACGATTGCGCTACCCGTCGCCAACGATGCAGCGCCGATGGTCCGTACCAGAAAGTGTGGCCCGCCGAGCCGGAGCGGCATCAAACGCTGAAGGACCACGCCGACGGCGATTCCCGCCAGGTTCTGCTCGGGCAGCGGGATGTTGGAAAGCAGCCGGCCCCAGTCCGGGGGTGTATTCATATGGTCTTCCCCGCCTCAAAGCTCGAAGGGACAGTTGAGGCTCCAAAAGACGCAAGAAACAGGGCCTCAACTGTCCCTTCGCGCCACCCGTTCGCACGCATGAGATCTGCGCCGATCAGATGTGCTTCAGGGCCTGCTCCAGGTCGCCGATGAGGTCGTCCACGTCCTCCAGGCCCACGGACAGCCGCACCACGCCATCGCTGAGCCCGATCGCGGCGCGGCCCTCGGGGCCCATGGCGCGGTGCGTCGTGGTGGCCGGATGGGTGATGAGGGACTTCGCGTCGCCCAGGTTGTTGGAGATGTCGATGATCCGCAAGGCGTCCAGCAGCGCAAAGGCGGCTTCCTTGCCGGAGCGGCCACCCGTCGTCGCAAGTTCCAACGTGAGGACGGTGCCGCCGGCCTTCATCTGCTTGGCGGCGAGCTCGTACTGCGGGTGAGACTTCAGCAGCGGGTACTTGACCCAGCTGACGGCCGGCTGCTGTTCGAGCCATTCGGCCAGCCGCAGCGCGGACGCGGAGGAGTGGTTCACGCGCAGCGCCATCGTTTCGAGACCCTTGGTGAGCACCCAGGCGTTGAACGCGGAGAGGGCCGGGCCGGTGTGCCGCATGAGCTGCTTGACCGGGCCGTCGATGAACTCCTTGGTGCCCAGGATGGCGCCGCCCAGGACACGTCCCTGGCCGTCGATGTGCTTTGTGCCGGAGTACACAATCACGTCCGCACCCAGCTGGCCGCAGCGCTGCAGCAGGGGAGTGGCAAAGACATTGTCGACGACGACGGTGGCCCCGGCGGCGTGTGCCAGCTCGCTGACCGCGGCGATGTCCACGATTTCCTGCATCGGGTTGGAGGGCGACTCGAAGAACACGGCCGTGGTGGGCTCCGACAGCGCGACGCGCCATTGCTCAAGATCCGGGCCGTCAACAAACACGGTTTCCACGCCCCAGCGCGGCAGGATCTCGTTCAGGATCACAAAGCAGGAGCCGAACAGCGATCGCGCGGCAACCACCCGGTCCCCGGCCGCCAGCAGGGCGCCCAGTGCGGTGAACACGGCTGACATGCCCGACGCCGTCGCAAAGCACGCTTCGGTGCCCTCAAGCAGGCGGAGGCGTTCCTGGAATGTGGCTACGGACGGGTTGCCGTACCGGGAGTAGACGAAGCGTTCGTCCTCGCCGGTGAAGGCGCGCTCGGCGGCGGCAGCGGACTCGTAGACGAAGCCCGAGTTCAGGAAGACCGGCTCGGTGGTCTCCTGGAAGTTGGTGCGGTCCAGCCCGCCGCGCACCGCCTGCGTCTCGGCGCTCCAGCTGGCGGCGTCTGGGTTGAAGGTCACTTGGCTATTCCCAGATTGGTGGGCAGGCCGCGGTTCTTCCAGCCGTTGACGGTGCGCTCGCCGTAGCGGTCCGGCTCGCCCTCGAAACCCTCCAGGACGTTGTAGGAGGTGAAACCGGCCTGCGTCGCGGCGATGGCGGCGGCGATGGAGCGCTGGCCCGAGCGGCAGAGGAACACCAGTTCAGTGCCGTCGTCCACCGGGGCCTGCTGCGTCAGGTCGGTGATGAAATCCCGGTTCGGGATGCCACCCGGGAACGTCCACGGGATGAACAGGGGATCGTTGTCCGTGGCCTTCGTGTCCGGGATGCCGATGTGGGCCCATTCACCTTCGGTCCGGACATCCACCAGAATGGCGCCCTGTTCGAGTTTGGCCCAGGCCTGCTGCGGGGTGAGGTCTCCGGCGTAGCTCATGCGTGGCCCTCGCCGTCGAAATCGAGGTCATCCACGGCGGAGGCGACGGCCGCATCAGCGGTGGCGATGGCCGACGGGAGGATGAGTGCCTGGGCCACAATCACCTGGCCGCCGTTGGACGTCGCGGCCGGGCTTCCGTGCAGGACATACCCTTCGGCCAGGGCAGTGGAAATCCGTTCACAGAAAGACCTGTCATCCGGCCCGGTGACAAGCCGGTACGACAGTTTCTCTTCAGGGGCGGGGGCGGGGGCGGGTGCGTCAGACACGACGGAACTCCTTCTTTCACGCTTGCAGCTCGAATGGGTCGATATGCCGAGTATTCACCTGAGGCACCCCGCCGCGAAAGGGAGGGTTGCCGACCGGCCAGTCAGGGCTTGGCGCCGGTTCTCATTACTCCCCAAAAACGTAACATCCGGCCCGCCCGGCCGCACCGCCGCCGACGTCATGTTCCGTAATCAACGCGTTTTTCGTAATCCCGCCGTGCTTCCGTAACGCCGGCGCTGACGGGACAATCGGGTCATGGGGAACTTTCGAGGGCGTTCATTGACGGGCGCCTGGGCACGCGTATTGGCTGTGACGCTGTGCGCTGTGCGCCGTGCCGGTGCTGGTGGGGGTGACAAGCTGCCGGAACATTTTCGCACCGCCGCCCTGCATGCCGCCCGAGTTTTCCGTCTCGCCTGCCGCCGCCAAACCCGGCGACCAGGTCACCGTCAGCGCCCCGGATACCACTTGCGATGCCCGCTATGGCACCAACGCACAGGTCCAGGTGACGGTCAAGGATGCGGCCGGTACCGCGGTGTTTGAAGAGCTCGCTCCCATGTCCGACGACGGCGGCTTCACTTTCGTGTTCACCGTCCCGGCTGGCGTGGCTCCCGGGAAGGCCGGGGTTACCGCTTACCCGTACAACCTGGACTGGTGCGGCGACACAGGGGTGAACAACCGGGCGGCTCAGGGGCAACCGGAACTGGTCCGGGTTTCGTGCGCGGAACGCTTGGTGCCGCTGGTGATCCTTGGACCCGGAGGCTGAACCTGGCGTCAGGCTTTGAGGATCAGGGCGTCGCCCTGGCCGCCGCCGCCGCACAACGCAACCACGCCTGTCCCGCCGCCGCGCCGGTTCAGCGCGAGTGCCTGATGCAGGACCAGGCGGGCCCCCGAGGCGCCCACCGGGTGGCCCAGGGCGATGGCGCCGCCGTCTGCGTTGATCCTGTCCGCGTCGATCCCCAGGTCCGTGGCGGACTGCAGCACCACCGAGGCGAAGGCTTCGTTGATCTCAATGAGGTCCACGTCGTCAATGGTCAGCCCTTCGAGTTTCAGGGCTCGCTCAATGGCGCGGGACGGCTGGGAATGCAGGGATCCATCCGGTCCGGCGGTCTGGCCGTGGCTGCCGATTTCCGCGATCCAGCTGAGGCCGGCCGCTTCCGCAGCTGCCTTGCTGGCCACTACCACTGCTGCGGCTCCGTCTGACAGCGGGGAGGCAGAACCGGCGGTGATGGTGGCCGCCGGATCCTTGGAGAAGGCGGGCTTCAGTGCCGCCAGCGTCTCGATGGTGGTGCCGGCGCGGATGCCTTCGTCGGCATCAATCACGACGGCGGGTCCCCGGCGCTGCGGGACCTCCACCGGAGCGATCTCCTCAGCCAGGATGCCGGCCGCCCGGGCGGCCTCCGCCCGCTGGTGCGAAAGGGCGGCGACGGCGTCCTGGTCCTCGCGGCTGATGCCCAGGCGGGCGTTCCCGGCGTCGGTGGCGGAGCCCATCAGTTCGCCTGAGACGGGGTCCTGCAGGCCGTCAAAGTTCAGTGAATCCAGCAGCGGCGCATCGCCGATGGCCACGCCGCCGCGGAGCCGGGGCAGCAGGTGCGGGGCGTTGGTCATGGATTCCTGGCCCGCCGCCACAATGAAATCAGCCTCGCCGGCGCGGATCATCCGGGCGGCATCGATCACCGCGGTGAGGCCGGACAGGCACAGTTTGTTGATGGTTACGGTGGGCACGTCCCAGCCGATGCCCGCGGCGAGGCTGGCCTGCCGGGCGGGTCCCTGGCCAGCACCCGCCTGGATAACCTGGCCTACGATGACGGCCTGGATCTGTTCCGGCGCCACACCGGACCGTTCCAGAGCGTTCCGGATGGCGTGGGCACCCAGTTCGCTGGAGGTGAGCCCGGAGAGGCCGCCGCGGAACTTGCCGAAGGGGGTCCGTGCGCCGCCCAGGATGACGGGGATGTGAGCGTCGGTGCTCATGGGGTGCCTTTCGATTGCGGATTCAAGAGTGCTTGGGGCCAGCTTAGGCGAACCGTGAGGGCCGGTGAGGTGGCGCAGGCGCTGTGGATTCGGCCGCGATCGCGTCAGCCGTGGAGGAGCAGTTGGTGGAGTAGGTGGTCCTGCCAGCGGCCGGCGATCTTCAGGTACTGCGGCGCCACGCCGATTTCCCGAAACCCGGCGCGTTTGAGGATCTTGCGTGAGCGCTCATTGTCGAGCAGCGTTGCCGCCTGGACCCGGTGGAGGCCCAGTTCTGTCCGGGCATGGTCAGTGGCGAAGCGGACCGCCGCAGATCCGATGCCCCGCCGGTTGAGGGTGGAATCAACCCAGTACCCGAGGTTGGCGTTGAGGAACGGCCCGCGGACGATGCCGGTGAGGGTGACGGCGCCGACGATGCAAGCGGGATCGTTGTGGTCCACCAGCACCCACGGAACTTCCTGGCCCACGGAATGCTGGGCGAGCTTGGCCCGGATGATGTCCAGTTGATGCCTGGGAGCGAAGAAGGCTTCGTCCCGCTCCGGTTCCCAAGCCTCGAGGTGCTGGCGGTTCCGTAGGTAGGCCTCGCTCAGGCCGGCTGCGTCGCTCCGCCGCAGCAGCCGGATCCGGACCCCCGGGACGAGCGGAGCGGGGGCTTCGCTGTCCATAAGCTCTCCCGCGCTACTCGAAGGAAGCACGACGGCGGTCCGACAACCGGGTGTTCCAGACGTCCGGTTTGGTGACCTGGAAGCGGCGGCCGGTCAGTGCAAGTGGGGTTAGCCGGATGTAGTAATTCTTGGGTCCAGACTGCCAGGGCTCCAGATGCAGGGCGTCGACGGCGTCCTTGTCAGCCTGGGCCTCGATCACTTCGGTGTCTCCGCGCGCCACCACACTCCAGGCCACCTCCGTGCGGGGATCGTATCCATCTATCTCCAGCGCCGCGGGACGGTCCGCCTGGGCGCCCCACAGTTTGGAGCCACCGGCGCTGCGGAAGACGACGCTCCTGCGGTCCAGGACGTAGTTGACCGGAAAGATCTCCGGATGGCCGTCCACTACAAGGGCCAGCCGCCCCAGGGTGTCGTCGGCTAGTAATTCCCAGCACTCGTCAAATGTCAATTTGTTGATCGGCTGCGCGTAAGAGTTCATGCACCAAACCATACGGACCTATGCGACGGACCAACAGGGCAGTGCCACCGTAATCCCCGGCCCGGGCCTCGGTAGTTCAATTTAGGGCAGCTCAACATGCTCCCTGAGGGCGTCCAGGACCGGAAGCTGGCCCTTGACCAGCTTGCCGCGGGCCTCGGCTTCCGTGACCCACCGGGCATCGTCCACCTCGGGAAAGTCCTGGATGATACCGGATCCTTTGGGCCATTCCAGCGGAAACGTGTTGCTCACAATCCGGTCGGGCTGGAAGTCAGACTCCGCGGCGAACACCGTGATGATCTTTCCTGACGGTTGCCGGAACGCGCCCAGCTCAAAGTAGGCAACAGCTGGCGGCGGCGTGCCGATTTCTTCGGCAAACTCGCGCAGCGCGGCCAGCAGGGGTTCCTCGTCGGGAAGGTACTCGCCCTTGGGAACCGACCAGGACTGGGTTTGTTTGCGGGCCCAGAACGGTCCGCCCATGTGCGCTATCCACACCTCCAGCCCGTTTGCTCCCTGCCGGAACAGCAGGATCCCGGCACTGCGAACCACCATGGCTTAAGGCCTCCCTGCTGAACTTCGGAAAACTACGGGATCCGGGAAACTGCTGAATCCCGGAACCTACTGGATCCCGGCAAACAATGCGTTGAGTTCGGCCGTCAGCTGCTTCTGCACCGCGGGCGTTCCGACTTCCTTGCCGTCAATGTGGTTCACCGGCGCGAGCAGCCTGATGCTGGAAATCAGCCACACGGCGTCGGCGTCCAGCAGGTCCCGCGGTTCCAGCGGCCCGTAGCCGAGTTCCCAGCCGGCCGCCTTGGCCGCCGCGAACAGGGCCCCCTGGGAAGTCCCGGGGAGGATCCCGCTGTCCAGTTGCGGGGTGATGAGGCGGCGCACCGTCCGAGGGGCGCCGGCGCCGTCGTCGGAGGTTTCCAGATGTGCCAGCAGCACAGTGGACGTGGGGCCTTCCAGGACCCGGCCGTCGGAGGAGGTGAAGATGACGTCGTCGGCGCCCTGTTTGTGGGCGTACCGCAGGGCGGCCATGTTCGTGGCATAGGACAGGGTCTTGGCGCCGAGCAGCAGCCACGGGGCACGCTCAGCGACGTCGCTGTCGTAGCCGCGGTCCAGGAGGATGACATCGATCCCGGTTTCGCGCTGGCGGCGTCCGAGGGCGCCTACGGGGGACACCTGAACCCAGCATGTGGGGGACTCTGCGCCTTCCGGGCCGCGGGTGACCACGAGTTTCACCACCACCTCGTCCTCGGCGGGCGACGGAGCGGGATGCTGCGTCCGGTGCTCCGCGACGCCCGTGGCGATGGCAGCCCGCCACGCACCCTGCGCCGGGATCACCAGGTCAAGGGCCTGGGCGGACCCGACGAGCCGGTCCAGATGAGCCTGCAGCTTCCGGACTGCGCCGCCCACCGCGAGCATGGATTCGAATACGCCGTCCCCGCGGGTGGCGCCCTGGTCCGTGGCCATCAGCTGGGGCTGCGAAGCGTCGGCCAGCCGGCCGTCCGGGAACGCGGGGTCAAGGAAAACGAGCACCACGGGCGCAGGAGAAGTCATGGCTCCAGCTTAGTAGGGCCCGCCGCGGCTAAGCTGTGGTCATTGCCCCGCTGGAACAGGTCCGCGGGTGCGCGCAATCCGGGGGTATTCCAGTGCTGTGGCCAATTTCGCTTGCGGGTACCGCGCCGACGTGGGTGGTGGTGGTGCTCAGCATTGCAGACCTGGTGATCCGGGTTCTGGCCATCGGCATCATCCCCGGCAACAGGCGCCCCACCACGGCCATGGCCTGGCTGCTGGGCATCTTCTTTGTGCCGTTCCTGGGCCTAGTCCTTTTCCTGCTGTTCGGAAACTTCAAGCTCTCCAGCCGCCGCCGCCAGCAGCAGGAGGTCATCAACACCCGCGTGCGGTCCGGCATCTCGGCGCTCGCCGACGTCGTCAGTGAATATGAAGGGCCCGAATGGGTGACGTCCGCCGGGGAACTGAACCGGCGGCTCGGCTCCCTCCCCATGGTGGACGGCAATTCCGTGGACCTCCTTCCCGGCTACCCGGACTCGATCCTGGCCATGACCCAGGCCGTGCGCAAAGCCAAGACGTTCGTCAATGCCGAGTTCTACATCATGAGCACGGACCACATCACCGATGACCTGCTGACCGCCCTGGAGGAGGCCGCCGAGCGTGGCGTGGAAGTGCGCGTGCTATTTGACCACATCGGCACGCTCCGCGTCAAGGGTTACCGCGACCTGCTCAAACGGCTGCGGGCGGGAAAGATCCAGTGGAAGCGTATGCTCCCGGTGCTGCCCATCCACGGACAATGGCGCCGCCCGGACCTTCGGAACCACCGCAAAATCATGGTGGTCGACGGCGAACTCGCCTTCACGGGCTCGCAGAACCTGATCGAGCCCTCCTACAACAACCCCAAACACCGTAAGGCCGGCCGCGAATGGGTGGAGCTGATGGCGTGCCTGCGCGGACCGATCGTCACCACGCTCAACGTGGTGTTCGCCACGGACTGGCTGAGCGAAACGGACGAGTCCCTGGAACACCAGCTGCAGCTCCCGGCCAACCCGGAACCGGGCAACGTCACGGCCCAGGTGGTGCCCAGCGGACCCGGGTTCAGCACCGAAAACAACCTGCGGCTCTTCAACACCCTGATCTACTCAGCCCAGCACCGGATCTCCATCTGCAGCCCGTATTTCGTGCCCGATGACTCCCTGCTCTACGCCATCACCACCGCAGCCCAGCGGGGCGTGGACGTGGAGCTGTTCGTCTCCGAAAAGGGCGATCAGTTCCTGGTCCACCACGCCCAGCGCTCCTATTACGAGGCGCTGCTGGAAGCCGGCGTCCGGATCTACCTCTACAAGGCGCCCTTTGTGCTGCACGCCAAGCACTTCACCATCGACGACGAAGTGGCCGTCCTGGGCTCCAGCAACATGGACATGCGCTCGTTCTCGCTGAACATGGAGGTCTCGGTGATGCTGCTCGGTGCGGAAACCGTGAACAGCATGCGCGCGGTCGAAGACACATACCGCGACATTTCCAACGAGCTCATACTCGACGACTGGCTGCAGCGCCCCCTCGCCGCCCGCTATGTCGATAACGTCGCCAGGCTGACCGCCACGCTCCAGTAACTCTTGACAAGGATAGGAGCATCAAAAACTTCGGGGGGTCAGGCGGTGGGAAAGTCCGCACCCAGCGCGGAAAGCACACCGTGCGCCTTCACGCGGATTTCGTCGTACTCCTCGTCAGGTACGGAGTCGGCGGTGATGGCGCCGCCGACGCCGAGGGTGAGTTCCGCCGTCGATGCTTGTTCGCCGCCGTCCCCGGCCACCGCCGTGGTTACCAGGGTGCGGATCGCCACCGCCAGGTCCGTGGCCCCGTTGAGGGAAAAGTAGCCGATCGCGCCGGAATACAGGCCGCGCGGGCCCATCTCCAACCGGTCCAGGATTGCCATGGTGCTGATTTTCGGGGCGCCGGTCATGGAGCCGGCCGGGAAACAGGCGGCCACCGCCTCGGCCCGCGGCGAGCCGGGCAGGAGCCGCGCGTCGATGGTGCTGACCATCTGGTGCACCGTGGCGTAGCTTTCGATCTCGCACAGCCTGCTGACAGTCACCGATCCGGGCTCCGCGAAGTGGCTGAGGTCGTTCCGCAGCAGGTCCACAATCATGATGTTTTCCGCGCGGTCCTTCAGCGAGGTCGCCAGATCCTCCCGCAGCTGCCTGTCACGCTCCGGATCAGCACCCCGGCGGCGGGTGCCCTTGATCGGTTCGGCGCGCATGCCGCCGTCGGACGTTATCCGCAGGAACCGCTCCGGCGACGTACTGGCCACCGTCAGCCCGCCGAACCGCAGGTAGCTGGCGAACGGCGCGGGATTCTTCCGCCGCAGCGCGAGGTACGTGGGCCAGGGGGCAGCCGCGGCGGCGGGCAGCCGGGCCGTGAGCGTGGTGGTCAGGCAGACCTCGTATGAGTTCCCTTCACGGATTTCGTGCTGGGCGGCCGCGATTTTGGCCAGGTAGGAGGGCTCCGTGTCGCGGCTGCTGAACGCGGGCCCAACGGGACGGACGACGCCGTCGCTGCCGCCGGCGTGCGTGCGTTGGTCCCCTGGGCCTGGCGTGCTCGCGGCGGGGGCGACAGCGGCGGCGACAGCGACGGCCGCGCGGGCGTCGGTCAGCCAGTGGTCGGCGTCGGGCGCTTCCAGGGCAAGGAGCCAGGCCGCTCCTTCCACGTGGTCCAAAACGACGGCCCGGCCCGCGAAGATCAGGGCCGCGTCAGGGGTCGGCGCCGCCACGTCCGTCCCGCCGGTTTCGCGCTTGAGCTCATAGCCCAGGCAGCCCAGCCAGCCCAGGGTGAAGTCGCCCGGGTAGCCGTCCGGCGTGCGGACCGCCCGGCGTCCCCAGACCGTGTCCAGCCAGCGGAAGAACGGTCCCGGCACGCGCGCCGTGGCGGAGCCTGCCGTGATGACGCTTTCGCCGGACCGGTGCGTGACCGCCTGGCCGTACGTCCCGCCGTCGTCCGCGAGGATGCTGAAGCGGCTGCGCGCGGTGGCGGGCGACGGCTGCGGGAGCGGCCCTGCGGGTGTGGCGACGTCCGCGTTGGAGGAGTCCAGCCAGACGGCATTTGCCGAGCCGCCGTAGAGGTTCTCGAAGAGCACGGCGGCGTCCGGCCTGGCGTCCAGCCGTTCTGCGCGCAGCCTGAGGCCGCGGCGGGCGGCAAGCTCGGGAACAAGGGCAGGTCCGAGAGCGGGCAGGTACGCGAGGGCCTGCATAACGTCGGCGGTGGCGGAACCGTCGGCATTGTTGAGGACGCGGATATCGGCTTCGTGAGGGACGTCGTCGTCGGCGAGCCAGGCTTCCTCCTGCTCAGCCCACTGGTCCCAAAACGGCTCATACGTGCCGCCGTCGCGGTCCAGGGCACGCTTTCGGCGGATGTCGTCCGGCGAGTCGGCCCAGATGACAGCGCTGAGCAGGGGCCGGGCGTCCGCAGCCGCCGCCCCCACTCCCTCAATGATCACGATCTCGGCGGGCAGCGTGACGCGTGTGTCGCCGTCGTAATGCCTTTCCCAGTCCCAGCTGGTCCAGGTGGCGGGCTCGGCGCGGCTCAACGGCGTGAGCACGGTGGAAACGTAGCGCTCGATGCCCGCGGTGAGGCCGTTCCAGCCCGGGTAGATGTCCTCCAGGTGGAAGAGCGCGACTTTGTGATGGTTCCGCAGCTGCGCGGCCAGTTCGATGGCCAGAGTGGTTTTCCCTGCGCCGGATCGCCCGTCAATGGCGATGATCACAGGTGCGGGGGTCATGAAATAGAGCGTACCTGCTGCTGCATCAGCTGCTGTCGCGGCGCCGCCTGGCCAAGGACCATGCGGACATGCGCGACGACGCCGGGCACGGCGCCGCGGATCTGCTCCCAGACGGCGTTAAAATCGGCATGGCCCCCGTACCAGGGATCCTCGATGCCTTGGTCCAGCAGATCGCTGCCGGCAGCGGCGAGGTTGAAGCTGCGGAGCATCCGGACTTTGTTCATGGTGTGCGCGTCCGGCGCGGCGTCGCGCAGCCAGGCGTAGTGGTCAACGTCCAGTGCCAGGATGAGATCGCGCTCGCGGAACCACCCGGCCTGCCAGGCGCGGGCAACATGGTGCTCTGAGCTCAAGTGCGTTTCCGCAAGCCGGCGGGCGGCGCGCGGATCGATGGGCTGTCCTGCCTCATAACCGGTAGTTCCCGCCGAATCCACTGTCACATCCGAGCCCATGCCCTCGGCTTGGAAGGCCGCGCCCGACATCATCTCAGCCATCGGTGACCGGCAAATATTTCCCGTGCAGACGGCGATGATTCGGTATGGGCTCGACGATGAGTTCATGGGGCTAAGCATGCGGGACTGGGGGGCATTCTTGGCCAGCTGGCATTCACATGACGTGACAGATTCGTAAGAAATTTGACCGAAGAGTCAAAATTCCGTCCGTCCGTCTGCCTTCCAGGATCGGCCTTGCTAGGCGTCCTGCAGCGGGCGCCGTGCCAGCCATGCTGCCACGATCGCGCCGGAGATGTTGTGCCAGAGCGAGAAAACGGCGGACGGCAGTGCGGCCAGCGGGGTGAAATGCGCGGTGGCCAGCGTGGCGGCCAAACCGGAGTTCTGCATGCCCACTTCGAAGGCGAGCGCCCTCCGTGCTTTATCGTCCAGCCGGCCCAGTTTGCCCGCCAGGTAGCCCAGGCCCAGGCCGAAGCCGTTGTGGAGGACCACTGCGAGGAACACAATGCCGCCCGCGGCCACGATCTTAGAGGCGCTGCCCGCCACAACAATCGCGACAATGAAGGAAATTACGACGGCGGATGCCCAGGGGAGCGCCGGTAGCAGCTTGGCGATGAGGTTCTTGAAGAACAGCCGCGCGAGCAGCCCGGCGATGACGGGCAGGAGTACCGTCTTGACGATGTCCAGGACCATGCTCCCAGCGTCGATTTCCAGGAACGATCCGGCCAGGAACAGGACCAGCAGTGGCGTAACCACCGGTGCGATCAGGGTGGATACCGAAGCGACGGCGACGGACAGGGCAACGTCCCCCTTGGCCAGGAATGCCATCACGTTCGAGGCGGTGCCGGATGGTGCACAGCCCACCAGGATCAGGCCTACGGCAAGCTCCGGCGGAAGCTGGAGCGCCACGGCAATCAGCCAGCCCGCGCCGGGCATGATCACGTAGTGCGCCACAATGCCCAGGACCACTGCCCACGGGCGCTTCACCACAGAGGCAAAATCCGGCGGCGTCAGGGTCAGGCCCATGCAGAACATGATGATGCCCAGCAGGTACGGGACGCTGGGCCCCAGCGGCTGGAAGGTGGCTGGCACAAGGAAGCCGGCGACGCCCGCCAGGACCACCAGCGCCGGGAGGATCGTGACGGCAAGCCGCGCGATTTTCGCCTCGGCGGCCAGCGCCGGGTTGGTGGGTACTGGGGCTTGATCAGTGCCGGATTCTGTCGATGTGGGGGATTTGGTTGCCTCAAGCATTTATCGATCGTGGCATTGATGTCCGGCAGGTGACCACTTCATGACCATGCTCAGGGCAAAAATGTCAGACATCTGCGGCCGAAGGCTTGCCAGTGGATCCAGGCCTTGACGACGGGCCTGGAAGAACAGGCCTAGTGGATCAGCGCAAGGAGAATTCCTACCGCCATAAAGAGCACCCCGAAGATCCGGCTGAGGATCTTCTGGCCACGGGCGTTGTGCGTGAACCGCTGGAAGGACTTGGCGGCAAAGGCGAAGAAGAACCACATCACCAGGATGTCGATCACCACCACGGTGGCTGTGAGCACAAGGTACTGCGGCAGGAGCGGCTGTTCAGGGCGGATGAACTGTGGCATAAACGCGAGGAAGAAAACGACGGCCTTCGGGTTGAGCAGGTTGACCCAGAGGCCACGCCGGAACATTGACCAGGCGGGCTCGTTCCGGAGGGCGGCGGCCTGTTCCTGGTCCACCTCCGGTTTGCTGAGGAACTGGCGGATGCCCAGGTACACCAGGTAGGCGGCCCCGGCGTAACGGATCACATTGAAGGCCACCGGGGAGCTTGCCACCAGCACACCGACGCCCAACGCCACGATCACCACGTGGACAACCAGGGCTGCCTGCTGGCCAAGGATGCCCCAGATGGAGCGGCGGAACCCTGACGTCAGCGAGTTGCTCATGGTGTTGATGGCACCGGCACCCGGCGTGAAACTGATCAGGGCGCCGGCGCCCGCGAGGGCGAGCCAAAGGGAGAATTGCACCTGCCAAGTTTAGTGCCGTCGGCACAACAAGAGTGCCGCCTCACCACAGCGTGGTCACGGGCTCGAATGCGTGAAGCTCCTCATCTGCCGTTACCAGCGTCAGCCCCTCCACCATGGCCTGGGCAGCCAGGATCCGGTCAAAGGGGTCCTTGTGTTCCCAGTCCAACTGGCCGGCGGCCAATGCGTGCGGTGCGGAGATGGACAGCTCAGAGGCGTACAGGTGGGCCACCTGCCGTCCAAAGCTTGCCACTATCGCCGCCCCAGCCGGCAGCTTGCCTTGATGGTGTTTGTAGGACAGTTCGTACGCGGTCATGGGCGACACGTAGACCGAGTTCTCGAGCTTGGTGATGGCGTTCCTGGCTTTGGTGGACAGTTTCCTGGGTTCGGCGAGGGCCCAGAGGAAGACGTGGGTGTCCAGGAGCAGGCGCATCAATGATCCCTGCCTGTCGCTTCACCCATTTCCTCGTCGGTCCACGGGTCATAGAACCCGTCAGGAATTTGAAGGGGCGCCAGGAAGCCCAGCTCGCGTTTGTGGGGGCGCTCGATTTTCACCAGCCGGGCCACCGGACGGCCTGCCTTGGCGATGACCACATCCTCGCCGTTTTCAACGAGGCTCAACAGCTCAGACAGGCGGGTTTTTGCCTCTTGGACGTTGTACTGTCCCATGTTGACCAAGTCTAGTTGGTCAACCTCGGCGGTGTAAGGCTCTGCCCAGTATTCGTTCTCTCCGTAATGGTTCATAGTCCGACGCTATTGCCGCCAGCGCAGGGTGGATAGGCACGGGTGCGCCTATGTGGAAATTACGCCCGTGGAAAATCACGCCCGGGCGATGACCTCACCGTTCGGGATCAGGAACCAGCCGTCGTCTGTGGATCCCCAGCGGTGCCATCCTGCCGAAATCCGGGCCAGGTCCGCTGGATTTGCGAAGCCGTATTCAAGGGCCTGCTCCGCGAAGGCCGAATGCAGCACTCGTTCGCCCCAGACCCGGGCCTGCCATCTCCGTTGTTGCCCGGTGGCATAGAGCCAGTTGCTGCTGGTGGGCGCCACGTTGCTGAAGCCCGCAGACTGGGCCCAGGACACGAGCCGGCGGCCGGCGTCGGGCTCGGCCCCGTTGCGTCGTGCGATCCGCTGGTACAGGTCCATCCATTCGTCCAGCTCAGGGATCGTGGGGTACCAGCTCATGCCGTGGAAGTCGGCGTCGCGCACTGCCACTATGCCGCCCGGCTTCGCTACCCGGCGCATCTCGCGCAGCGCCTCCACCGGGTCGGTCAGGTGCTGGAGCACCTGGTGGGCGTGGACGACGTCGAACGTTTCGTCCTCGAAGTCAAGGTCGTAGATGTTGCCGGCCAGGAACTCCGCATTGGCCACGCCGCGTTCGGCGGCCAGCGCCGTGGCCTGGGCGATGATGTCCGGTGACCGGTCCAGGCCGGTGACCTTTCCGGGCGACACCAGCCCGGCGAAATCGCAGGTGATGCTTCCAGGGCCGCAGCCGACGTCGAGCACTGAAACCCCGGGCGTGAGGTGCGGAATGACAAAGGCCGCGGAGTTCTCCGCGGTCCTGGAAGCGTGGGCGCGGACCACCGACTCGTGGTGGCCGTGCGTGTACACATCGTCGTCAGGCTGCTGCGCACTCATAATGAAACGCTACCCCTCCGCAGTGAAAAACAGGCGGAACCGTCCCCGAAGTAGGTGGCACTTAATGTCGTTATGAGCCCTCATGACGACATCTACTGCGACCTACTTGGGCGGAGTGGGCGAGGCGGGGCCGCCGTCGGACGTTTCCTCACGGGCCGCGATGGTGGCGTCCACCATGGCGGCCATGAACCGGCTGACCAGCTCCAGCTCTTCGGGCGAGAAACCCGCCATGGCGGCACCCATGTGGCGCGAAAGCGGCATAAAAATGGCGCTGCCGTCCTGGAAGGCCTTGGGTGTCATGCGCAACTGGACCTGCCTCCGGTCCGGGCCGAGGCGCTCCCTCACCACATGCCCTGAACTGTCCAGCCGGTCGATAAGCGCGGTGGTGGCGGGCGAGCTGAGGTTGAGTTCCCTGCGCAGGATGCCCGGCGTGACCACGAGGCCCTTGGCGGTGTGCCGCATGATCACTGCCAGCGCGTTGAGGTCCGTGCGGTGCATGTCGTTGCGGCCGCCGGCAGTGTCCACATACCTGTTGGCCTCCAGCGTGAAGTCCTGGAGCAGGCGGACCAGGGCAAAGGGGGCGGAGTCGGGTGGGCGCTGGAACGCTTCGTCCGTCATGTTCCGCCCTCCTCCGCTCGCTTGCCACGTCCTGTGATCTTGCCTGGTGCCCTGACGGATATTACTGCAGCGATGCCAGCTGCGTAGTTTCAAACAGAAAACCAATTTATTTCCATGGTGGAGATACTCTAGGATGGAACCAAGTGTACCCCGGCCACCCAAGCGAAGCAGGAATCATGAAATCAAGTCCCCAGCACAGCGCGAAGGTTCCGTTCTGGCTTCGCTGGCTGCTTCCCGTGTTCCTGGTGCTCACGTGGCTGGCCATCGCCGGTGTGGGTGGACCCACGTTCGGCCGGCTCGACGAGGTCTCCTCGAACGACCAGGCCTCGTTCCTGCCGGCGAGCGCCGAGGCCACCGCGGTCCAGGACTGGCAGGCAAAGTTCCGCGATTCAGACGAAGTGCCGGCGGTCATCGTCATCGAAAACGACGCCGCCATCAGCCCCTCGGAGCTTGGCGAACTGGCATCCCTGAAGGCTGGGCTCGAGGGCCTGGAGCTGGGCAGCGCGGTGATCGGCCCCATCCCGTCCGAGGACGGGAAAGCGGTCCAGTTCATTGCCCCGATCGGGTCCTCCGGCGAGCTTAAGGAATCCGTCCAGGAGTTGCGGGACTTCCTGGCGGATTCCGCCCCCGCAGGCATGCAGACCTTCGTCACCGGACCCGCGGGCCTGACCGCAGATCTGGTCGCCGCCTTCGCCGGCATTGACGGCATCCTGCTGCTGGTGGCACTCGGCGCGGTCTTCCTGATCCTATTGATCGTCTACCGTTCGCTCCTGCTGCCCATCGCCGTGCTGCTCACCTCGGTTTTTGCGCTCTGTGCCGCCATCCTGCTGGTGTTCGGCATGGCAAAGCTCGGCTGGATCCAGCTGAGCGGCCAAAGCCAAGGCATCCTGTCCATCTTGGTGATCGGCGCGGCCACGGACTATGCCCTGCTGTACGTGGCGCGGTTCCGCGAGGCCCTGACCCACACACGCAACCGGACGGAAGCGGTGCTGACGGCGTGGAAGGCGTCGTTCGAGCCGATCCTGGCTTCCGGCGCCACTGTCATCATTGCCTTGCTCTGCCTGCTGTTCTCGGACCTGAACTCCAACAAGGCGCTGGGCCCCGTTGCGGCTGCGGGCATCCTCTGTTCGCTCTTCGCCGCGCTGACCCTCCTGCCCGCCCTGATGGCACTTTTGGGCCGGGCCGCGTTCTGGCCGTTCCGCCCCAGGCTGGTTCCGGCGGGCGAGCGCGAGCCCGAGCTGGTCACCGGCCTGGAAGGGCAGAAGGGCATCTGGCGGGCCACCGGTTCGCTGGTCTCCCGCCGCCCACGCACGGTCTGGGTCGCGTCGGTCCTCCTCCTGCTGGTGGCTTCGGCGGGGGTGCTGCAGCTGAAGGCCAACGGCGTGCCGCAGACCGAGGTCATTCTCACCGCGTCGAATGCGGTGGACGGCCAGGACGCGCTGGCGCGGCATTTCGACGCCGGCAGCGGCAGCCCCGCCGTCGTCATCGCGGACGAAAGTAAAGCCGATGAAGTGCTGGCAAAGGTCAAAGCGGCCGACGGCGTGGGGGACGCCTACCTCCTGGCTGAAGGCAGGCTGCCGATCACCGGCGCCCCCGGGACTCCCAGCGAGCCTGACGTCCACGACGGCAAGGTGCTGATCAACGCCACGCTCAACTACGCCGCGGATTCCATTGAGGCGGAGGATGCGGTCAAGGCGCTGCGCGAGGAGGCAAAAACGGTCGACGCCGGCGCGTTGGTTGGCGGCGTGACCGCCACTGCGCTGGACACCAACACCACCGCCCAGCGCGACCTGGTGATCATCATCCCGATCGTGCTGGCGGTCATCCTGCTCATCCTGATGCTGCTGCTGCGATCAGTCTTGGCGCCGGTCCTGCTGGTGCTCTCCGTGGTGCTGTCGTACGGCGCGGCCATGGGCGTTTCGGCCGTGGTCTTCAACAGCCTGCTCGGATTCCCCGGCGCCGACGCCACCGTGCCCCTGTTCGGGTTTGTGTTCCTGGTTGCCCTGGGTGTGGACTACAACATCTTCCTGATGAGCCGGGTGCGGGAAGAGTCGCTGAAGCACGGGACCCGGCCGGGCATCCTTCGCGGACTCGGCGTGACCGGCGGAGTGATCACTTCGGCCGGCGTGGTGCTGGCCGCCACGTTCGCCGCACTGAGCGTCATCCCCATCATGTTCCTGGTGCAGCTGGCCTTCATTGTGTCGTTCGGCGTACTGCTGGACACCGTGCTGGTGCGCTCGCTGCTGGTCCCTGCGCTGGCGTACGACATCGGCCCGCGCATCTGGTGGCCCGGCAAGCTGGGCCGGACGGAGCTGGATGCCGCGGTGCGGCGGGAGGTTGGCCCGGCCGAGCCCGGCCTTCATCCCGCGTCAGAGACTGCCAGCCGCCGCTAGGGCACCTAGCACTGTGCGCGCCACCAGGCCACCGTGGCAGCGGCGGCCTCGCGCAGAGGTGTCGGGCGGATCCCAAGTGCGGTCTCGCTGGCGGCAGATTCCATCACAAACGGCCGCTCGAACTGGTAGAGCATTTCGGCAACTTCGCGGAAGTCTTTCGAGAACACACCCATGGTCCGGAGCGCCCAGCCCGGAATGGCTCCAAGCTTCGGCGCCTGCACTCCGCCAGTCTCGGTGAACGCTGTGGCCAGCTGCCGCTGCGTGACTGCCGGACCCGTGGGCGCGTGCCACACCCTGTTCCACAGCGACGGCGTCGCCGCGGCGTGGATCATCGCGGCGGCCAGGTCCGGGACGTACGTGAATGAATGGGGCTGATCGGCGCTCCCGATGACCCAGACTTTCTTGCCGGCCAGGACGGCGGGGACCACGCGCTCTCCGGCATGTGAGGTTCGCACCCGAGGGCCAAAGAAATCGCCGGCAACCACGCTGACGGTGTTGGTCGGAGAGACGTCCCGCGCCTTGAGCAGCGCGGTGCGGACGCCCCGCTTGCCGCCCTCGGCAGTCCGCGGACCCGCCTCGACCATGGGGCTTTCAGGCTCGCTGTACGAGTAAAGGCTCTCGGGAAAAACGACGACGGCGCCTGCCTCGCCTGCTGCGGATAGCACCGTTTGCTCGGCCCGGGGCAGTTCTGCTTGCCACGCGTCCACGGTGTAGGAGGAGCCGTGGATGCAGTGGAAGACGGCGGTGGCGCCCGCGAAGGCGTCCCGCAGCTGGGCGGCATTCTGGACGTCGGCCTTCACCCGTTCCACCAGCGGATGCTTGGGGCCGCTGCCCGAACGGGTGAGGATCCTGACGTTTTTCCCCTGCTCAGCGAGCTGTTCTGCAACTGTCCAGCCCACGGGGCCGGCTCCGGTAACAACGTAGACATCGTTCATGACTTCTCCTCAAGGGATTTCCGCTAGAGAGCGCTGCTCTCCAACAAGCGTGCGCCTTGTCCTGGAGGCCTGTCAAGAGCAGTGCTCTCAATTGTTGACACTGCTCTGATTTGTGCCATGCTGGAGCGATGAATGACCCTGCCGCGGCCGCGGAACCCATCCTTCGGACACCGCGGGAGCGCGCCCGGGCCCAGACCATTGCCGACATCGTCAGGCTGGGCAGGGAGCACCTGGCAACGCAGGGCGCGGCCGCATTGTCCCTCCGCGCCGTGGCAAGGGATCTTGGCGTGGTCTCCTCCGCGGTCTACCGCTACGTGGCCAACCGCGACGAGCTGCTCACGCTGCTTCTGGTGGACGCCTACAGTGAGCTCGGCGACGCCGTGGATGCCGCGGTGAACGCGGTGCCGGTGCGCGACTTCGATGGCAGGTTCAAGGCGCTCGGCCGGGCTGTCAGGGCATGGGCGTTGCGGGAGCCTGCGCGCTACGGCCTGCTATTCGGGAGTCCGGTCCCCGGCTACCAGGCCCCCTCGAGCCAGACCGCAACCCCGGGAACGCGCGTGATCTACCGCCTGATCGGCATTCTCGACGGCGCCTACCGGGCAGGTGCGCTGACCGCCACGGCGCGCACCGCCGTCGTACCTTCTGCCCTGTCCGCCGACCTTGAGGCGATCCGCAGTGAACTTGGGCTGGCCATGCCGGACGAACTCCAGGCGAACGGTGCCCTCGTGTGGACGTCGCTCTTCGGGGCCGTGAGTTTTGAGGTTTTTGGCCAATATGGCCCGGATACGTTCCGTGCCCGGGGCGAACTCTTTGAACACCACCTCACTGTCCTCGCGGCGATGGCGGGGCTCGTGCCTGAGGGAAACCCGCGGGACGACCCGAAGTCTGCGGCCACCCCTGTTTAGCCCGCCTCCGGCTGAGTAGACTCCAAATGCGCCCGGATGGACGCGGAGACTCAAAGGAGAGATCACGTCATGAGTAAGAACACCGCACCTGAAGAAGATCGCCGCAAAGGCAGCACCGAGCCCGGGCTGGAGGGTGAAGGTGGCCAGTATGAGGAAGGCGACTACGGCGAGGCCGGCGTCGTGGGCGGGGCGGAGAACCAGCCCCAGGAGGGCGACTATCCCGAAGGTGACTACGGCGAGGCCGGCTCTGTTGACAGCGCCCGTGAGGTGGAAGTGGACGAGGACGAGAACCGGTAGCGGCCGTTCACCCACAGCGAACTACTGCCAGGGACGGGGATTTTCCGCCTGAAATCCCCGGGATTCCGGGGGTTCGCCTGAGGGTGCCGTGACCCAAAAATCCAAAGTTGAGCGTACTCCGCTCAACTTTGGATTGACATCGCTTGTGCCTTGAGTAAAGTTGAGTGCAGAACGCTCAACACGAGCGCCAGCAAGTTTCCAAGGAAAGAAGGAAGCAACACATGTCACGTGCAGTAGGTATCGACCTCGGAACCACCAACTCCGTCGTCTCCGTTCTCGAAGGTGGCGAGCCCACCGTTATTGCCAACGCCGAGGGTGGCCGCACCACGCCGTCCGTCGTTGCATTCTCCAAGTCCGGCGAAGTCCTGGTTGGCGAGATCGCCAAGCGCCAGGCCGTCAACAACATCGACCGCACCATTCATTCCGTCAAGCGCCACATGGGCACTGACTGGAGCGTCGCCATCGATGGCAAAAAGTACACGGCGCAGGAAATCTCCGCACGCATCCTGATGAAGCTGAAGAACGATGCCGAGTCCTACCTCGGCGAAAAGGTCACCGACGCCGTCGTCACCGTTCCCGCGTACTTCAACGACGCCCAGCGCCAGGCCACCAAGGAGGCCGGCGAAATCGCAGGCCTCAACGTCCTGCGCATCGTCAACGAGCCCACCGCGGCCGCTCTGGCGTACGGCCTGGACAAGGGCAAGGAAGACGAGCTCATCCTGGTCTTCGACCTCGGCGGCGGAACCTTCGATGTCTCCCTGCTGGAAGTCGGCAAGGATGAAGACAACTTCTCTACCATCCAGGTCCGCTCCACCGCCGGTGACAACCACCTTGGCGGCGACGACTGGGACCAGCGCGTTGTTGATTACCTGCTGAACCAGCTCAAGGTCAAGGGCATTGACCTGTCCAAGGACAAGATCGCCCTGCAGCGCCTGCGTGAAGCCTCGGAGCAGGCCAAGAAGGAACTCTCTTCTTCCAGCAGCACCAACGTTTCGCTCCAGTACCTCTCCGTCACCCCCGATGGCCCGGTCCACCTGGACGAGCAGCTGACCCGCGCCAAGTTCCAGGACCTCACGAAGGACCTGCTGGACCGCACCAAGAAGCCGTTCCAGGACGTCATCAAGGAAGCCGGCATCAAGCTCTCCGAGATCGACCACATCGTCCTCGTGGGCGGTTCCACCCGTATGCCCGCTGTCTACGACCTGGTCAAGGAACTGGCCGGCGGCAAGGAACCGAACAAGGGCGTCAACCCGGATGAAGTTGTAGCCGTTGGCGCAGCACTCCAGGCCGGCGTTCTGAAGGGCGAGCGCAAGGACGTCCTGCTGATCGACGTCACCCCGCTGTCCCTGGGCATCGAAACCAAGGGTGGTGTGATGACGCACCTGATCGAGCGCAACACCGCCATCCCCACGAAGCGGTCCGAGACCTTCACCACGGCTGATGACAACCAGCCGTCCGTGGCCATCCAGGTCTTCCAGGGCGAGCGCGAGTTCACCCGCGACAACAAGCCGCTGGGCACGTTCGAGCTGACCGGCATCGCGCCGGCTCCGCGCGGCGTCCCGCAGGTCGAGGTCACCTTCGACATCGACGCCAACGGCATCGTCCACGTCTCCGCGAAGGACAAGGGCACCGGCAAGGAACAGTCCATGACCATCACCGGTGGCACCGCGCTCTCCAAGGAAGACATTGAGCGCATGGTCAAGGACGCCGAGGAGCACGCAGCCGAGGACAAGGCCCGCCGCGAGGCGACCGACACCCGCAACACCGCGGAGCAGCTCGCTTACTCCGTGGACAAGCTGATCGCCGACAACGCCGACAAGCTGCCCGAAGAGGTCAAGACCGAGGTCAAGGCCGACGTCGACGAGCTCAAGAAGGCCCTCGAAGGCACCGATGACGCAGCCGTGAAGACCGCGTTCGAGAAGCTCCAGGCTTCCCAGTCGAAGCTCGGCGAAGCCATTTACGCCCAGGCCGGTTCGCCGGACGGTGCCACCGGTGCCGCAGGTGCCGAAGGCGCCGCTGGTGGCGCCCCCGCCGGCGACAAGGCTGCTGATGAGGACATCGTCGACGCCGAGATCATCGACGAAGACGAAGCGAAGAAGTAGCCATGCCGCACCACGGTAACGAGGAAGAGCACAACTCATCCGCGAACCAGGAGCCGATCATCCGGGACAACCGCAAGGTTGACCCGGTGACCGGGCAGGCCCGGCACCCGGAGGGCGAGCAGCCCGCTGCCGAGCCGGTGGGAGAGCCCCTAGTGGGCGAGCCTGTTGGCGGCGAGCTTGGTGACAGGGACGGCGATGCACTCGCCCAGGCCGAGGAAATCCTGAACGGCATCGAGGTGCCGGCCGAGGAATCGGTGGCACAGGGTGCCGGACACGCTGAAGCTGCCGAGCTGAAGAACGATCTCCTCCGCCTCCAGGCTGAATACGTCAACTACCGCAAGCGCGTCGAGCGCGACCGGGCCGTGGCAGGGGAGATGGCTGTTATCGGCGTCCTGAACTCCCTGCTGCCGGTACTGGACGACGTCGATGCTGCCCGCCAGCACGGTGACCTGACCGACGGCCCGTTCGCCGCGATCGCCACCAAGCTGGAGAACGCGCTGAAGACGTACGGCCTGGTCCGCATTGATGAGACCGGAGTGGAGTTCGATCCCACGATCCACGAGGCCCTCATCCAGCAGCCGGGAGAGGACATCGAGGTTGACACCGTCAGCCAGGTCCTCCGCTCCGGCTACCGGTCAGGCGAACGCGTCCTCCGCGCAGCACAGGTTATCGTCGCAGTTCCTGCGTAGCATTTACCCCATCGAGATGGCAGTTCGCGGCAGTGATTCGCAGGAACATTGCCGCGAACTTCCATCTCGGCACAGAGATTTGAAAGGAAACGCCATTGGCTAGCCAGGATTGGGTGGACAAGGACTTTTACGCGATCCTTGGTATCGCCAAGGACGCTTCCGACGCCGACATCAAGAAGGCCTACCGGAAACTTGCCCGCCAGCACCACCCGGACACCAACTCGGGGGACGCTGCGTCGGAGAAGAAGTTCAAGGACATCTCCGAGGCCTATTCAGTGCTGTCTGATCCGGACGAGCGCCAGCAGTATGACGCCATCCGGGCCATGGGTGGCGGCGCGCGCTTTGCCCCCGGCGGTGCCGGTGCCGGTGCCGGGAACGGCGGCTTCGAGGACATGTTCGGCGGCCTGTTCACCGGCGGCGCGCGGCGCCAGCCCGGCGGGTTCAATACGTCAGGCGGCATCCCGCCCGAGTTTGCTGACCTGTTTGGCGGCGGCGGCTTCGGCGGCCCGACGGGCTTCCAGCGCCCGCCGCAGAAGGGTGCCGACCGTACGGCTACGACCAGCATTTCCTTCTCCGGGTCCATCCGCGGCACCACCATCGGCCTGCGCGAACCCAGCGGTGACGTCATTGACGTCCGCGTTCCCGCCGGCATCAAGGACGGCCAGAAAGTGCGCGTCCGCGGCAAGGGCCAGCCAGGGCCCGCCGGCAACGGCGACCTCATGGTGGCCGTGTCCGTCAAGCCGCACGAGTTTTACACGCGCGACGGCGACAACCTCCGCATCCATGTCCCGGTCACCTTCCCGGAAGCTGCTTTGGGCGCCGACATCCAGGTCCCCACTATCGACGGCGAGACCGTCAAGGTCCGTGTTCCGGCCGGCACGCCTTCGGGGCGTACGCTCCGGGTCAAAGGCCACGGCGTGAAGACCTCCAAGGTCACCGGCGATCTCCTGGTGACCATCGACGTCGCGGTGCCGAAGAACCTGAACAAGGAAGCCGAAGCAGCCGTGAAGGCCTTTGCCGAAGCCACCGCCGACGCCGATGTCCGTGAAGGCCTGGCCGCCAAGGCCCGGCTCTAAGCAACGGAGCAGACCGTGGACATCAGCGCTGACCAGCCGATCTTCGTGATCTCCGTCGCGGCTGAACTGGCGGACATGCACCCGCAGACGCTCCGGCAGTATGACCGGCTGGGCATTGTTTCGCCCAGCCGGGCGCCGGGGAAGTCGCGCCGCTATTCGCAGCGGGACATCAATATGCTGCGCGAAGTCCAGCGGCTGTCCCACGAGGGCGTCTCGCTCGAAGGCATCAAACGGATCCTTGAGCTCGAGAACCAGGTGGCCGCGCTGCAGCGCAGGGTGGGCGAGATGACCGAGGAGCTGGGCCGCCGTCGTGATCCTCTTGATTCGCGGATCTTCGCGGCCGGTGCCGCCGGTGATGTGGTCAGCCTGGCACGGGGCCAGCGCCCCCGTGCGCGCTCCCAAGCCGTGGTGGTCTGGCGGCCCAGGGCGCTGGGCGAATAGTCGCCACTCAGGCAGTCGGCCGACGCATAAATAGCCCTGCCCGCCGCTCGGGTGTTGCGCATAGCCGCAGGTGAGACCCGTTTCACGGCGCTGGGCCGGATTATGTCCGGCTACCGGGCCAAAGTTACGCCGCGGCAGGTTTCCCGCAGGTTAACTCTCCCAGGGCCCGTTTTCCCGCGGTTTTCTCCCGCACGCCTGCCGTGCGCCTCAACTCCCGGCCGGCCCGGCGAGCGCCCCGAAACGGTCTCGAAACCAACCGGGCAGGCGCTGAAACAATTCGCTCCTACGTTCATCGCAAGGGGTCACTTCTGACGGACCCCGGAGGCGAGCCGCTGCCCAGGGCAACGGCGGAGTGAGAAGCAGGTACACATGAGGGTTTCGGTCACCAAACGCGCTTTCTATTCCTTGGCGGCAGCCGCCATGGCCACTGTCCTGGCAGGCTGCGGCAGCCAGATCGCGGATCCGGCGTCCGCAGGCTCCACCGCCAGCAGCGGCACTTCCTGTGTGGACACCTCGGGCAGCAGCATCAAAGTCGGGTTCATCAACTCGCTGTCCGGCACCATGGCCATCAGCGAGAGCACCGTCTTCGACTCCCTGTCCCTGGCTGCCGAGGAAATCAACGCTTCCGGCGGTGTCCTGGGCAAGCAGCTCGAGGTCATCAGCGAGGACGGCGCCAGCGAACCGACCAAGTTCGCGGAGCGCGCCGGGAAACTGATCCAGCAGGACTGCGCGGCCGCGGTATTCGGCGGCTGGACCTCCTCGAGCCGCAAGGCGATGCTCCCTGTGTTTGAGGCCAACGACGCGCTGCTGTTCTACCCGGTGCAGTACGAGGGCCTGGAGTCGTCGAAGAACATCTTCTACACCGGCGCCACCACCAACCAGCAGATCATCCCGGCGTTGGACTATCTGGCCGAGCAGGGAACCAAGTCCCTGTTCCTGGTCGGCAGTGACTACGTCTTCCCGCGAACAGCCAACAAAATCATCCAGGCCTACGCCGCGGCCAAGGGCATCGAAGTCCTCGGCGAGGAGTACGCCCCGCTGGGCTCCACGGAATTCTCCACCATCGTCAACAAAGTCCGGGACTCCAAGGCCGACGCGGTCTTCAACACCCTCAACGGCGACAGCAATGTGGCCTTCTTCCGCCAGTACAAGAGCGTTGGCCTGACCGCCGACACCATTCCCGTGGTCTCCGTGTCCATCGCCGAGGAGGAAGTCCCCGGCGTCGGCCTGGACAACGTCGAAGGCCAACTGACTGCCTGGGACTACTACCAGACCCTGGACACGCCAGCCAACAAGAAGTTCGTGGCGGCGTTCAAGTCGAAGTTCGGCACCGAGCGCGTAACGAGCGACCCCATGGAAGCCGCCTACACCTCCCTGTACCTCTGGAAGGCAATCGTGGAGAAGGCGGGATCCTTTGAGGTGGACAAGGTGCAGGCCGCCGCGGACGGGGTGACCTTCGAGGCGCCTGAGGGCCTGGTCACGGTCAACGGGGAGAACAACCACATCACCAAGACCCCCCGCATCGGCAAGATAAACGCGGAGGGCCTGATCGACACGGTGTGGTCATCGCCCGCGGCGGTTGAACCGGATCCGTTCCTGGCCACTTACGACTGGGCCAAGGACCTGACCAAGTAACGGCCGCGGAAACATCGAGGAAAGGCCTGCTGGAATGGAACTCCTGATAGGGCAGATGTTCGCCGGACTCAGCCTCGGCTCCGTGCTGCTCCTGGCGGCACTGGGACTGTCGTTGACCTTCGGCCAGATGGGGGTCATCAACATGGCCCACGGCGAGTTCATGATGGCCGGGGCCTACACGGCCTTTGTGGTCCAGCAGGCCATCTCCGACGCCGGCGTATCGCTGCTGGTGTCCATTCCCGCAGGCTTCCTGGTGGGAGGTGTCCTGGGGCTGGTGCTCGAAGCGGTGCTGTTGCGCCGCATGTACCACCGGCCCCTGGACACCCTTCTGGTCACTTTCGGGGTGGCCCTGATCCTGCAGCAGGCCGCACGTGACATCTTCGGGGCACCCAGCGTCGATGTCCGCGCACCGGGATGGCTGCAGGGGAACATCGAGTTGCTGGGCGCTCCCATCCCGCTGACCCGGCTCTTTATCCTGGGGCTCTCGCTGCTGTGCCTCGCCGGCCTGGTCCTCCTCCTGAAGGCCACGCCGCTCGGGCGCCGTATCCGGGCCGTTGTGCTGAACCGGGACCTCGCGGAAACGAGTGGGGTGTCAACCCGGCGCAGCGACCAACTGACGTTCTTCATCGGTTCGGGCCTGGCCGGCATCGCCGGCGTCGCGGTCACACTCATAGGTTCAACAAGCCCGTACCTCGGCACCAACTACATAGTGGATGCCTTCCTGGTGGTGGTGGCCGGAGGTATCGGCCAGATCAAGGGGGCCGTCATCGCTGCCTTTGCCCTGGGAGTGCTGCAGTCCGTCTTCGAGTACTCGACGACGGCCAGCATCGGCAAGGTCCTGATCCTGATCGTGATTGTGGTGTTCCTCCAGCTTCGGCCGCAGGGCATCTTCAGCCTCAAAACAAGGAGCCTGGCATGAAAAGCCTGTTGCGCGGGCGGTTGGGAACCGTGGCCGGATTCACCCTTGGTGCGGTCCTGGTCCTGGGCGTTGCACCCGCGCTGCTTCCGGCGTTCAACCTCGGCCTGCTAGGGAAGTTCCTCTGCTTTGCCATCGTGGCAGTCGGTATCGGCCTGGCGTGGGGACGCGGCGGCATGCTGACCCTGGGCCAGGGGGTGTTCTTCGGACTCGGGGCCTACATCATGGCCATGCACATGAAGCTGGCCGACGCATCGCTCTTCGGCGGCTCCGGGGTGCCGGACTTTATGTCCCTCTACGGCAGCGGCGAGGTTCCAGGCTGGTGGGAACCGTTCCGGAGCCCCGCAGTGACGTTCCTCGCCGTGGTCCTGGTTCCGGGGCTGGTGGCACTCGTCCTGGGCTTCGCGATCTTCAAGCGCCGCGTCAAAGGTGCCTATTTCGCGATTCTCAGCCAAGCGCTGGCGGCGGCCTTCGCAGTGTTCCTGATTGGCCAGCAGGCTACAACCGGAGGGTCCAACGGACTGAACGGATTCCGGTCATTCTTCGGTTTTGACCTGAAGGACCCGAACAACAAGCTCATGCTGTACATGATCGCGGCGGTGGTCCTGCTGCTGTCGGTCGCCATTGCCCGGCAGCTGATGCACAGCCGTTTCGGCGAGCTGCTGGTGGCGGTCCGGGACCAGGAGGAGCGCGTCCGTTTCCTGGGCTACGATCCGGCGACCGTCAAAACCGTCATCTACGTGGCTGCCGCCGTCCTGGCAGGCGTCGCGGGGGCGTTGTTCGTCCCGATCGTCGGGATCATCTCGCCTGCGGACGTGGGCGTGATCCCGTCCATCGCATTCCTTATCGGCGTCGCAATCGGCGGCCGCGGCACCCTTCTGGGGCCGGTCCTCGGCGCCGTCTGCGTCGCCGCGGCCCAGTCCAGCCTGTCATCCACTTTCCCGTCCTTCTGGGAGTACTTCCAGGGCCTGCTGTTTGTCCTGGTCATCGGGTTTATGCCGGGCGGGCTTGCCTCATTGCCGGCCCTGCTGGGCAGGCGGCGCAGAACGCCGCCCGAAGCGTCAGATCCCGTAGCGCCGCCCGACGCGCCAGATCCCGACGTTGAAGAGCGAGCCACCAAGCCTGAGGAGGTCAGCAGATGACGACGCCCACGCTGCTCCCTGACGGGGAGCCCCAGGCCGGGGGTTGGCGCCGCGGCCGGCCAAAATACCTCGAAGTCCGTAACCTCTCGGTTTCCTTTGACGGATTCCTCGCCGTGGACAACGTCAACCTTGATGTGATCCAGGGCGACCTGCGGTTCTTGATCGGACCCAATGGTGCCGGGAAAACGACGGTAATTGATGCCATCACCGGGCTGGTGCCGGCTACGGGATCGGTGAACCACACCGGCACAGAGATCCTCGGCCGCAAAGTGCACAAGATCGCCCGGCTGGGTGTGGGGCGCACGTTCCAGACCGCAAGCGTGTTTGAGAACCTCTCCGTACTCCAGAACCTCGACATCGCTGCCGGCTCCAGCCGCAGCCCGCTGCAGATGCTCCGCCGCCGGAAGTCCGTGGAACCAGCCGTGGAAGAGGCCCTGGAAATCATCGGCCTGGCAGGCGCGGCGGACAAGAAGGCAGGCATCCTCGCCCACGGACAGAAGCAGTGGCTGGAAATCGGCATGCTCCTGGTGCAGAACTCGGACGTGCTCCTCCTGGACGAGCCAATCGCGGGGATGAGCCAGGACGAGCGCGGGGAAACCGGCGAGCTGCTGCGCCGCATCGCAGCCAACCGGATCACCCTCGTAATTGAGCACGATATGGACTTCGTCCGGGAGTTCGCGACATCGGTCTCTGTCCTTGCCGCGGGCAAGGTCCTCAGTGAGGGAAGCGTAGCGCAGGTGCAGGCCGACAAGAAGGTGCAGGACGTGTACCTGGGGACCGCGGCAACGGAAGGCCAATGATGCTCGAAATCGAAAATCTGCAGACCGGTTACGGCCGTACTCAGGTGATCTCCGGGGTGAGCGTGACCGTCCGGGAGGGAGCCGTCGTCTCGGTTCTGGGGCACAACGGCGCCGGCAAAACGACGCTGCTGCGCGCCGTCGTCGGGCTCCTCAAACCCATGGCCGGACGCATCACCCTGGACGGGGAGGACATCTCGGCCCTCCGCCCACACCAGCGGATGGCGCGGGGCATGGCCTATGTACCACAGGGCCAGCAGTCATTCGGGCAGCTGTCCGTTATGGAGAATCTGCAGCTCATCGCGGACGGGCGCAGGAACGGCAATGAACGCGTGGCAGAGGCCCTCGATATGTTTCCCGCGCTCCGTCCGCTGCTGGCACGGCGGGCCGGGCTGTTGTCGGGCGGCCAGCGGCAGCAGCTTGCCATTGCCCGGGCGTTGATCACCGAGCCGCGCCTTCTGATCCTGGACGAACCAACCGAAGGCATCCAGCCCAACGTTGTGGCGGAGATCGAAGCGACCATCCTCAAGCTGTCCCAGCGCAACGGCATGAGCATCCTCCTGGTGGAGCAGCACATCGGTTTTGCCCTCCATGCCGCGGACAGCTACTACGTCCTTTCGGCCGGAAGGGTTTCCTCCTCGGGAGCCGGCGGCGCTGGATCAGCGGGCAATGTGCGGCAGGCGATGCTCATCTGAGGCGAGAACAATGCTTGTCTGATGCCGAAAAGCGAGTACTCACTACTCGTGACCGGACCACCCCCCACTGGCTTGAATGGAACTTCAGCTAGGTCTAACAGTGCAGGTTCGAGCCTTTGGGGGTTTTCGCGTGTTTGGTTCTTCAGTCGTTATGTTCGCAGGGTCCAGTGCCGGGCTGATCCTGCTTGCCATCGGTCAGACCGTCGTTGTGGTTTGCATGTGCTTTGACATGGTGCGGGCGCTGTCCGTGCCGAGGTCGCACCGGCGCTATGTGGCCAGCACGGTCTTCCGGACGCTGGCCGTTCCGTCCATCATCGCCGCCGGCATGAGCGTGCTGATCGACGCGCTGGCCTGGTCCTGGATGGACGTTGGCATGTCGATGTTCGTGATGGTGGCCATCATCTTCCGTCTGCACCACGACAAGGACGAGGACAACTGGTGGAAGGGCAAGGGCAAAAAACTCGCCCGCTGGGCCCGCAGCCAGTTCAGCTCCGGAACGTCGGTAGCGCCGGCGATGGGGTAGGACTCCGGCGACCCGGGCACACGGTCGCCGGTGCCGGTTGTGGCCTGCATCACTGCCGCGTAGACTTCCACTTCAGGGCAGGATTCATATATGGAACATCGAGTTCTATTATCGAACTCGATGCCTGCCAGCCGCACAACGAAGTGAGGAAAGCCCGTGCAGTTCCACCACCACGGTTACGTATCCGGTGACCCGCGGGTCCAGGCAGCATCCGGCGTCGGTCTGGACCGGCCTGCCGAGCTTCCCGACGAAGTGGACGTGCTCATCGTGGGCACCGGTCCTGCGGGCATGCTCACCGCGGCCCAGCTCTCCCGGTTCCCTGGCGTCACCACGCGCATCGTGGAGCGCCGCCCCGGGCGGCTCGTCATCGGCCAGGCGGATGGTATCCAGGCCCGCAGCGTCGAAACCTTCCAGGCGTTCGGGTTCGCGGAGCGCATCATCGCCGAGGCTTACCGCATCACCGAAATGGCGTTCTGGAAACCGGACCCCGCCGACCACTCCCGGATCGCCCGCGCCGCCCGCACGACGGACGACCCCACGGGCATCAGCGAGTTCCCGCACCTGATCGTCAACCAGGCCCGCGTGCTGGACTACTTCGCCGAGTACATGGCCAACGCGCCAGCGCGGATGTCGCCCGACTTCGGCTATGAGTTCCGCAGCCTCGAAATCGGCGACGGCGACTACCCAGTCGCCGTGAGGCTCGTCCACACTTCAGGACCTGACGAGGGCAAGACGCGTGTTGTCCGAGCCAGGTACGTCGTCGGCGCGGACGGCGCACGCAGCAAGGTGCGCGACTCGATCGGCTGCACCATGGCCGGTGACCAGGCCCATCACGCGTGGGGAGTCATGGACGTTCTCGCCGTCACCGACTTCCCCGACATCCGCACAAAATGCGCCATCCAGTCCGGTGCGGGCGGCAGCATCCTGCTGATCCCGCGCGAAGGCGGGCACCTCTTCCGCATGTACGTTGACCTCGGCGACGTCGCGCCGGAGGACCACGGGGCCGTGCGCAGCACCACCATCGAGCAAATCATCGACCACGCGAACACCATCCTGCACCCCTACACCTTGGACGTCCGCAATGTCGCCTGGCACAGCGTGTATGAGGTCGCCCACCGCCTCACGGACAGGTTCGACGACGTCCTTCCGGACCAGCGCGGGACGCGCACACCCCGCGTGTTCATCACCGGCGATGCCTGCCACACGCACAGCGCCAAGGCCGGCCAGGGCATGAACGTCTCGCTGCAGGACGGCTTCAACCTCGGCTGGAAGCTCGGGCATGTGCTCGAGGGCCGCAGCCCCGCCAGCCTGCTGGCCACGTACTCGGCCGAGCGGCAGGTGGTGGCGAAGAACCTGATCGACTTCGACAAAGAGTGGTCCACCATGATGGCGAAGAAGCCGGAGGAGTTTGCGAACCCCTCCGAGCTTGAGGACTTCTACGTCAGCACCGCCGAGTTCCCCGCGGGCTTCATGACCCAGTACACGCCGTCCATGATTACCGCAGAACCGGTGCACCAGCACCTGGCCGCCGGCTTCCCCATCGGCAAGCGGTTCAAGTCCGCGCCCGTGGTGCGGGTGTGCGACGGCAACCCGATGCATCTCGGCCACCACGCCACAGCGGACGGCCGGTGGCGCATCTACGTCTTCGCCGACGCGGCAGCATCCGATGCGGCGACGTCGTCCGCAGAACAGCCGACGGCGGGACAACAGGATGCCGGACAGCCGACGGCGGGACAGCACGCGCCGCCGTCGTCCGTCTCCGGCTTCGCCGAGTGGATCGCGAACTCGCCGGAATCACCGCTGGCCGCTACGCCGTCGGGCGCTGACCGGGACGCGTGGTTCGATGTGAAGGTCATCTACCAGCAGGACCACACAAACGTTGATATCGGTGCGGTTCCGGCGGCGTTCAAGCCGTCAGTGGGGCCGTTCCAGCTGACGGACTACGAAAAGGTCTACGCCACCGATCCCGCCGCTGACATCTTCGAGCTCCGGGGCCTGGACCGCGGCGGCGTGGTGGTGGTGGTGCGGCCGGACCAGTACGTGGCCAACGTCCTGCCCCTGGACGCGACGGCCGAACTCGCCGCGTTTTTCGCTCCGCTCCAGCGGCCAGCGATCAGACAGTGACTGTCTGCGCGGTCCGGAAACCGGCGGCGGGATAGACGCCCAGGATGCGGACTTCGGTGGTGAAGAAATCCAGTTCCTCAAGGGCCAGGCGCAACGGCAGGTCCTCGGGGTGGCCTTCGACGTCCACCATGAACATTGTGGCGGCGAATTCGTCCCCCACCATGTAGCTCTCCAGCCGGGTCATGTTCACGCCGTTCGTGGCGAACCCGCCCAGCGCCTTGAACAGCGCCGACGGGACGTTCCTGACGCGGAACACAAAGCTGGCCACCGCCGGTCCGGGCAGCTCTTCCCGGGTGGGCAGTTCCTTTTCCCGCGCCAGGACCACAAAACGGGTGGTGTTGGACGGGTCGTCCTCGACCCGCGACGCCAGCACGTCAAGGCCGTAGATCTCGGCCGCGAGCGGGGGAGCGAGGGACAGCTTGGTGGGGTCGTTCCACTCGCGGACCTCCCGGGCGGATCCGGCGGTGTCCCCGGCAATGACAGGACGCAGCCCGGCCTCCCGGATCAGGCGGCGGCACTGGCCCAGGGCGTGGATGTGGCTGTGGACCTCCGTGGCCGCCTCGATAGTGCTGCCCGGAATGCCCAGCAGGTCAAAGTGGATGGGCAGGAAGAACTCGCCCACGATCTGCAGGTGCGACTGGGGGAGGAGGATATGGATGTCTGCCACCCTGCCGGCGATCGAGTTCTCAATCGGAATCATCGCCAGCTCCGCCTCGCCGCTGGAGACCAGCTCGAAGGCGTCCTCGAAGCTGGCGCAGGGAACGCTTTCCAGCTGGGGGAACATCTGCATGCACGCGATATTGGAGTTGGCGCCGGGCTCACCCTGGTACGCAATCTTCTGGGCCATGGTCCGTATGGTTTCACGTCAGGTGCCTGCCCACCCAACTGAGTAGCGTCAAGTGCCGTTTTGAGGGTCCAGAACGGCAGATAGCGCTACTCAGTTGGGGCATCAGAGGTGGGTGACGCGGAGCCAGACGTATTGGTGCGGCGTAAGCATGGCTTAGCCCGCGCCCAGCCGCATGGACACCTGGTACCGGTCGGAGCGGTACGTTGAGACGGCGTATTCGATGGGCGTGCCAGGGTCCTCCTGGCCGGTGAACGAACGGCGCCGGAAGAGCAGGACCGGTGACCCGGGTTCGATGTCCAGCAGCGCGGCGGTCTCGTCAGGGGCGGCGGCGGCCTCGACGGTCTGTTCGGCGTGCTGCACCGGGTGCCCCGCGGCGCCGAGGGCCCGGTAAAGGGACCCCGTCAGGTCTTCCGAGAGCAGCCCGGGGACCAGCGCGGGCGGCAGCCACGATTCGTCCACACTGACGGGAGCGCCGTTCGCGAGCCGCAGCCTGCGGACGCGAAAGGCAGTTTCCCCGGGCGCCAGCCCGAGGTGATCGGCGGCCGCCGCCGGCGGCAATGCCGTGGAGGCGTTGATGACCCGTGTGCTGGGTTCGAATCCGGCGGCCCGCATGTCCTCGTTGAACGAGGCCAGGTGCAGGGTGGAACGCACCAGCCCGTGGGAGACGAACGTGCCCTTCCCCTTGATCCGCACCAATGCGCCGTCCTGGACCAGGTCCGAAATGGCACGGCGCACCGTGATGCGGGAGACGCCGAACTGCTCCTCCAGTTGCCGCTCACCCAGCAGGGCGTCGCCGGGCCGCAGCGTGCTGGACACCAGGTCCTGGAGTTGCCTGCGGACCCAGACGTGTTTTAGTTCCCCTGCCGTATCCATGTCTCCTATTTTCCGGGAATTTTGAACAGGTGGCCGCCTGCTTCCACGCGGCCACCGGAGGCCGGAGGTTCGATGGCGTCCGCCGCGCTGTCCAGGATCACCACGGGACTGCACATGCTCAGGTCCTTTGAGCGGACCAATGTGACGTCCACGGTGATCATGGGGTCGCCGGCGCGGACCTGGTCCCCCTTTTGCGCGAGCACGGCGAAGCCCTCGCCCTTCAGCCCGACGGTGTCGATGCCGACGTGGACCAGCACTGCGGGCCCAGACGCGTGCTGGACGATGTAGGCGTGCGGCATGACCTTGATGACCCGGCCGTCCAGCGGTGCGACGGCGGTGAGGACGCCGGCGTCGTCGTCGGGAATTACGGCGGCGCCGCCGCCTACAAGCCCCTTGGCGAACACGGGGTCCGGCACCTCGTCCAGGGGAATGAGCCGGCCCGGCAGCGGGGCGACAACGCTGATGACCTGGGCCGGTGCTTCCGTGCTCACGTCCGGCGTGCTCACGTCCGGCGTGCTCACGTCAGGCGTGCTCACCTCAGGACTGCTCACATCAGATCCTGGATGTCTTCGGCGAGGCTTTCGGCTTCCGGACCCACAACCACCTGGACCACCGTGCCGGACATCATGACGCCGTGGGCACCCGCGGCCTTGAGGGCGGCCTCGTCAACGCGGGAGGAGTCCACCACCTCGGTGCGAAGGCGGGTGATGCACCCTTCGATTTCTTCGACGTTATCGGCGCCGCCAAGGGCGGCGAGGATGATTTCTGCTTTGGACATGTCCACTCCTGAGTTCGTTTCGCGGTGAATGACGCCGGGTCCGGAAGCTTTTTTACGGCTTGAGGTTGACAACTGAGGTCGGCGCCCTTCACAGTGATGGTTGTCACTGGTTATAACCAGTTAGCTAGACTCTACTGAATCAAGCATCCCCGCACAAGCACCACCCTCTTCGAGACGAGGAACAATGACGACTGAAAACCCATCAGCTTCCGCCGAGGCCGGCCCACTGGCCGCCCCGGCACCAGGCAAGGGCAAGGGCAGCGGAAAAGCGCTGCAGAACATGCAGCGCTTCGGCCGCAGCCTTATGCTCCCCATCGCCGCCCTCCCCGCGGCGGCGCTGCTTTTGCGCCTGGGCCAAGACGACCTGCTGGGCAGGTTCGAATCCCTGACCACCGTCGCCCAGGTCATCGGCGCCGCCGGCGGCGCCCTGTTCGAGAACCTGCCGCTGCTCTTCGCCGTCGGCATCTCCTTCGGTTTCGCCAAAAAGGGTGACGGTTCCACGGCCCTTGCCGCCGTCGTCGGATACCTGGTCCTCACCAACGTCTTCAAGGTCATGGCCCCGCTGGTGCTGGGAGCCGCCCCCGAGGGCGGCAAGGATCCCGTCATCAATTACGGCGTGCTGGCAGGCATTGTGATGGGCCTGACGACGGCGTTGCTGTGGCAGCGTTTCCACCGCACCACCCTGCCGGACTGGCTGGGCTTCTTCGCGGGCCGCCGCCTGGTGCCCATCCTGACATCCTTCGCCGCCATCGTGATCGGCGTTGCCATGGCGCTGCTGTATCCGCTGTTCAACAACGGGCTGACTGCCGTGGGCAACACGGTGGCGGACAACACCGTGGTGGGCAGCGGGGTCTATGGCGTCCTCAACCGGCTGCTCATTCCGCTGGGCCTGCACCACATCCTGAACTCCATCGTCTGGTTCATCATCGGCGACTACGACGGCGCCCACGGCGACCTGAACCGGTTCTTCGCCGGGGACCCCACCGCCGGCGTCTTTATGACCGGCTTCTTCCCCATCATGATGTTCGCCCTGCCCGCAGCCGCCCTCGCCATCTGGCAGGAAGCCAAGCCGTCGCAGAAGAAGATCGTGGGCGGCATCATGCTCTCCACCGGCCTCACGGCCTTCCTCACCGGGATCACCGAACCGCTGGAGTTCTCGTTTATGTTCGTGGCCTGGCCGCTGTACGTCGTCCATGCCTTCCTGACCGGGACGTCCATGATGCTGGTCAACTTCCTCGGCATCCATCACGGGTTCGGATTCTCAGCAGGAGCGATCGACTACGTCCTGAACTTCGGCATCGCACAGAATCCGCTGTGGCTGATCCCCATCGGGCTGGGCTACGCCGCCGTGTACTACGTGGTGTTCCGCTTTGTGATCCGTCGCTGGAACCTGCGCACCATGGGCCGCGAAGATGAAAACGACGAGAACGGCTCAATGGCCAAAGCCGATGCCAGCTGAGCCTTCGTCGGCCCGGGGCAGCGGGGCCGGCGACGGGGTGGGGCTGCGGGGCCGCCTCGTCACCGGACTCCCCGGTGCTGCGGTGATCGACGACGGCACCGTGGTGATGGCCGGAGGGAACATCGTGTGGTGCGGCCCGACGTCGGACCTGCCGGTAGGTTTCGACGCCGATCTCCGGCAAGTGCCGCTCATCCTGCCCGGACTTGTGGACGTCCACTGCCACGGTGCCGTGGGGCACACTTTCTCCGCGGATGCGGACGGCGCGCGCCTGGCTGCCGGCCACCATGCAGCGCAGGGCACGACGTCGGTACTCGCCTCGCTGGTCTCGGCGCCGTCGCAGGTACTGCTGGAACAGATCGAGGTGCTGCGGGACCTGGTGCAGGACGGCACCCTGGCCGGCCTGCACCTGGAAGGGCCGTTCATCACCACAAGCATGTGCGGGGCCCAGGACCCGGCAGCCATCATCGACGGCGACCCGGCGCTCCTGCAGCAATGGCTTGAGGCGGGACGAGGGACCGTGCGGTCACTGACTCTTGCCCCCGAAACCCCGCACTTTGCCGAGCTCGTGCAGCTCTGCCGGGAACACGGCGTCGTGCCTTCCCTTGGCCATACCGCCGCCACGGCTTCCCGCACCCGGGAAGCCCTGGGCGGCGTAGACGGTGGGGTTGGCGGCCTGTGGTCGGCCACGCACCTGTTCAACCGGATGCCCCCGCTGGGCCACCGCACGCCCGGGCCCATTGCGGTCCTGTTGCAGGCGGCCGAACAGTCACCCGGGCAGGTGGTGCTGGAACTGATTGCCGACGGCGTGCACCTGGACCCGGAGATCGTCCGCATGGTCTTCGGGCTGGTGGGACCCCGCTCCATTGCGCTCATTACGGATGCGATGGCGGCGGCGGGCATGTCCGACGGCCATTACACTCTCGGCAGCCTGGACGTGCTGGTCCAGGACCGCGTGGCGCGCCTGGCCGGAACCGCCGACGCCGGTCCCGGGGCGATCGCCGGGGCGATCGCCGGCGCGACGAGCCACCTGCTGGAGAACGTCCGCCGCTGCGTTGAGTGGGGCGTTCCCCTGGCCGATGCCGTCGTCGCGGCATCCTCCACTCCGGCGCGGCTGATGGGCCTGGATCGGCCTGGCCCCAACCGGGTGGGAGCCATTGCCGCGGGTTGCCGGGCGGACGTGCTGGTGACCACCGAAGAACTTGAACTCGTGCAGGCATACCGCGCCGGCACACCACAAACGCAGGAAAGGAATGACCGTGCAGATAGTTCTGTGTGAGTCCGCCGATCACGTAGGAGCCCGGGCGGCGGACATCATTGAAGCCCGGGTCCGGCAGGGACCGGCCGTGCTGGGGCTGGCGACCGGCGGCTCCCCGCGATCCACGTACCAGGAGCTCATCCGGCGGCACCGCGAGGAGCAGCTCAGCTTCGGCAAGGTCGCCGGCTTCACGCTGGACGAATACGCGGGTTTGCCGCCGGAGCACGGGCAGTCGTACTACTCCACCATCCGGCGGGAGTTCGTCGACCATGTGGACCTGCCCCTGGAACGGCTCTTTACCCCGCAGGGGGACGCGCCGGACCTGGTGGCCGAGGCTGACCGTTATGACGCAGCCATCGCCGCCGGCGGGGGTGTGGACATCCAGATCCTGGGCATCGGCGCCAACGGCCACATAGGCTTCAACGAGCCGACGTCGTCACTGGCTTCCCGCACGAGGGTGAAGACCCTCGCCGGGGCCACGCGGGCTGACAACGCGCGGTTCTTTTCCGACGGCGATGTTCCGCGGCTGTGCCTTACGCAGGGCCTCGGGACCATCCGCGAAGCCAAACTGGCAGTGCTGGTGGCGATGGGGGAGAACAAGGCCGCCGCTGTGCAGGCCATGGTGGAAGGTCCGGTCAGTGCCCACTGCCCCGCGTCGGTGCTCCAGCTGCACCGCCGGGCAGTTGTCATCCTGGACCCGGGAGCCGCTTCCCAGCTAAGCCTGCTGGATTACTACCGGGAAGCCCAGGACTTCAACGACAGGCTGGGCCAAACGCCCACGAGGCCCTGGCTCCGGCAGCCGGTCAGCCGTTGAAGAAGGTGACATTCGTCGCATTGGATTCCGCCAAATGAAATTTTGCTACCACTGCATGGAATAACTGTTGAACTAGAGGAGGCGGCGTGGACGCTCGGCTTGAGGCCATCCGGAATACGGTACTGGCGCGGAACCCAGGTGAAGCTGAATTCCACCAGGCAGTGACCGAGGTCTTTGAGAGCCTTGGTCCCGTCCACGACCGGCACCCCGAGCTGCTCGAAGCCGCCATCCTGGAGCGGCTCTGCGAGCCCGAACGCCAGATCATCTTCCGCGTCCCGTGGACCGACGATTCCGGCCGCGTGCAGATCAACCGTGGCTTCCCGAATCCGGCGTCCTCACCGGGAAAGGCATGTCCTGGGGCGGCTCCCTGGTGCGGCCGGAAGCCACCGGCTTTGGCACCGTCATCTTCACCCAGGAGATGCTGAAAACCCGGGGGTCCTCCTTCGACGGGCAGCGCGTGGTGGTGTCGGGTTCCGGCCACGTGGCCATCAACGCCATTGCCAAGGCGCAGACGCTCGGTGCCAGCGTGGTGGCCTTCTCCGACTCCTCCGGCTACATCGTGGATGAGGCGGGAATCGACGTCGCGCTCCTCCGCGAGGTCAAGGAAGTTGAACGCGGACGCCTCAAGGATTATGCAGTGCGCCGCCCCGGCGTTTCCTATGTGGAAGCCGGATCGGTGTGGGATGTCGACGCAACGGTGGCGCTGCCCTGCGCCACGCAGAACGAGCTCGACGGCGATGCTGCCGCGCGGTTGGTCCGCAACGGCCTGGTCGCGATCGGCGAAGGCGCCAACATGCCCTCCACCCGTGACGCTGTCTCGGTGTTCCAGGATGCCGGTGTGCTGTTCGGGCCGGGCAAGGCCGCGAACGCAGGCGGCGTGGCGACGTCGGCGCTTGAGATGCAGCAGAACGCCAGCCGCGATTCCTGGTCCTTCGAGCACACAGAACAGCGGCTCACCGAGATCATGGTGGGCATCCACCACCGCTGCGCTTCAACCGCGGACGAGTACGGCGACCCCGGCAACTACGTGCTGGGCGCCAACATCGGCGGCTTCGTCAAGGTGGCTGATTCCATGCTCGCGCAGGGGCTTATCTAGCGCACACTCACACTGACGCTCATATCGGCCACCGACACAAGCAAGGGTCGGTGGCCGCTTGCGTTGTTCCAGCATCCGGGCACGGAGTCTATTTACATGCTTGCCGGAAAGATGGTTTACGGACACGGCGCCTACGAATACACCATGGAATCGAGCGACTCACTCCTGCTTGACGGCGAGGGCCCCATGGGCCGCTGGAGCTGCTCGACTTGCCCATCAGGTTCATGGCCGTCTCCGCCAAGTAGCACTGCGCGGGAAAACCGGCGGCTGCGATCCCGGAATTCCCCGAATCCAAAGTTCGTTTGAGTGACCTGTGAAACTCGCGTGCCCGTGAGTGAAACGTTGATTTAACCAGCCAGAAACCCATCGCGGAACTGCAGCCATACAGTTGGAACCAGACGGCAATAGCTGCCCTCCGACGAACGTGGTACTTACTCCGCGTCCCACCTCCGGAGCGGCTCTGACGGGCAATTTCCGTTCTCTCTTCGCATCACGAAAGGGGTTTCCCATGGATTCGGGAAATGTCGCTTGGATTCTGGCCAGCTCAGCGCTGGTCTGTATGATGATCCCTGCCCTGGCCCTGTTTTACGGGGGCATGGTGGGGTCTCGTCGTATTCTCAACATGATGATGATGTGCTTTGGCGGCGCGAGCCTAGTGGCAGTACTCTGGGCGCTCTTCGGTTATTCCATGGCCTTCGGAAACTCCGTGGGCGGCCTCGGACTCATCGGGGACATCACGGAATTCCCGGGCATGGGACAGTTGCTCGCCGCAGACGAGGCAGCCTCCATTCCGGTGGTCCTGTTCGCCGCCTTCCAACTGTTCTTCGCATGTGTCACTACGGCCCTGGTTGCGGGAGCGGCAGCCGGACGTATGAAGTTCGGCGCCTGGATGCTGTTTGCCGGAATCTGGGCAACCATCGTCTACTTCCCCATCGCACACTGGGTGTTCGCTTTCTCCTCTGCTGACGGCAGCGTCATGGGCGGCTGGATCGCGAGCGGCATCAAGGCAATCGACTTCGCCGGTGGAACCGCCGTGCACATGAACGCCGGCGCAGCGGCGCTTGCACTGGCACTCGTGCTCGGCAAGAGCTCCGGCTGGCCCAAGATGGAGTACACCAAGCCGCACAGCCGGCCGCTTGTGCTCGTAGGAGCGGGACTGCTCTGGGTGGGCTGGTTCGGCTTCAACGCAGGCTCCGCACTCTCGGCCGGGCAGTCCGCCTCCATCGTATTCCTGAACACCGCGGTGGCAGCGTCGGCCGGCCTCCTCGCTTGGGCACTGGTTGAGCGCCTCCGCCACGGCGCAGCCACCAGCATGGGAGCGGCATCCGGCCTGATCTCGGCCCTGGTTGCCATTACGCCTGCTTGCGGCGCGGTCAGCCCGGTGGGTGCACTGGCCATCGGCGCCATCGCCGGTGCCGTCTGCTCCCTCGCCATCGAACTGAAGTTCCGCCTGGGCTACGACGATTCGCTCGACGTCGTGGGCGTTCACCTCGTGGGCGGCATCATCGGCACCCTGTTGATCGGCCTGTTTGCCACCGACGCTGCTCCGAACGCCGTCAACGGCCTGTTCTATGGCGGCGGCGTTGAATTGCTGGGTGTCCAGGCGCTGGCCACAGTCACGGTCCTGGCGTACTCGTTCGGCATCACGTGGATCCTGGCCAAGATCCTCGACCGCGTTGTCGGCCTGCGGATCAAGCCTGAAGACGAAATGCGCGGTATCGACATCGCCGCGCACTCGGAACTTGCTTACCTCACTGATGAAGACCCGGTGGAGCTGGGTTCGCCGCAGCGGGCCTGATAACCAGTGGGACCTGAACTCAAATAGATATGCCCGGGCGGCGCCCATTGGCGCCGCCCGGCGCGAGCCCGGCTAAGGGCCGAACATCGGACCGGTGCCAGCAGCCGCTGGCTTATAGTTCCGCAGTTCGGCCTTTTGTCGTGCCGTCAGGCGTCAATACATACCAGGTCGCCGTTGTGAACTTCCAGGACGGCCGCCCGGACGTGGCTGAGGTGGGTCTTCGGGTCTGCTGCCATGGCGTCAATATCCTCGCCGTTCCAGTGCGGATGGGTGAAGTAAATGATCAGGGCTCGTTCCTTGCCGTCCGCCGCTGCGTCCAGCGGCACCACGTCCGCGTGCCGTCCCGCGACCGGACCGCCGTCGGCCGTTTCAGGAGCGGTCAGGATGAGGCCGTCAAGGTACTCCTGTCGGGTCCAGCCACCAGAGGCATCCTCGGACCGGTAGATCGCCTGCCCGCGCCACTCGTCCACGATAATCCAGAACTGCCCGCCGAGCTTGAAGACTTTGGGTCCTTCGTGCGGGCGCCCCGGAATCGCCAGTCCTTCAAGAACCCACGACGTCGGATCGGCAGGCGTGCTGGTTACCGCACTATACGTGTTGGATCCGCGGGCCTCGTCCTTGTACCAGAGACGGTGCCGGCCATCACCGCAGGGGGCCACTGCCGCGTCGATGACCCGCGGAGACTTCAGGTCGATGGAACCGAGGAACTCCCACGTGACCAGGTCCGGGCTGGTCAATTGGACGATCGAGGCGTTGCCGGTCCGGTCAGTCCGCACTCCGCCGAGGACTGTAAGGTATGAGGTGTGTCAAGGATGTGAGACAGTCGCGTAGTTTCTTTTTGGTCAGGCAGCCGCGGGAAGCGGTTGCGCGGTGGGCATGAAGGCCGCCATTGCGGTGGCCGGCGGCAGGCCGTCATTGTTGCTGTGGGGTCGCCAGCGGTTGTAGAACACTTCGATGTAGTTCATCACTCCGCGCCGGGC